>JAIRNM010000281.1 GCA_031258055.1 Bifidobacteriaceae bacterium | reverse complement strand
GCCCTGGATTCAGCCGGGCGCGAACCCATTGGGGCCGCCCAGTTGGGGGCTGGTAGATCCATGCGAATTGTTGCCCGGCCGTCCCTGGCCGAGCGTTGGCTCAGACCGCGACAGCGCTCGGCCGGGGCAGGCGAGATGGCTAAGGCTTGGAGCGAAGCCGTTACAGTGCTGATGTGAACATGATTGCTCTGGTTTGCCGGGCCGCGGCCGAAGCGTCTGGGCGTGGTGAATCAATCACGCAGCGCAAGTTGGCCGCCGCTCTAGGCATTTCGCTGGGGAAAGCCAATTCCCTTGTCCGTCAAGCCGCCCAGGCTGGTTACGTCTCAGCCAGCAACTTGGAGTTGACCGCCGCTGGGCGTGCCTACCTGGACAACTTCAAAGTTGACAACGCCATTGTCTTGGCGGCTGGATTCGGGTCGCGCTTCGTGCCGCTGACACTGGAAACACCCAAGGGCCTGCTTGAAGTTCACGGCGAACCGATGTTGGAACGCCAACTCCGGCAGCTACGCGAAGCCGGGATTGAGGAAATCATCCTGGTTGTGGGCTATATGAAAGAACGCTTCGAGTATCTGGTTGATAAGTTCGGCGTCAAGTTGCTTTTCAACCCGGAGTATTCCTCGAAGAACAACCTGGCCTCCCTTTATCACGCCCGCGAGTATCTTTCCTCCAGCTACATTCTGGTGGCGGACAATTGGATGGAACACAATATGTTTCACCGTTGGGAGCCGGACTCGTGGCTGTCAGGCCTCTATTTTGAGGGTCCGACCAGCGAATGGGTGGTCACATTCGGCGCGAAGGGCAGAATCAAGCGACTTGATATTGGCGGTCATGACGCTTGGGCAGTGGTGGGTCCTGGCCACTTCACGCGCGAATTTTCCGCCCAGTTCAGAACGCTGCTGGAGGAGGCTTACGCCACGCCCGGCACGGAGGATTGGTACTTTGAGCACGTCATCAAAGAGAACCTGGACCAGCTCCCGATTCAGGTTAAGCGCATGGGCACACACGGCGTCCGCGAATTCGAGAGCCTAGCTGAACTACGTGAATTCGACCAGTCCTACCAGGACCGGACGAACAGCGCCATCATGGCGCGGATCGCGGACGCTTTGGATATCCGCGAAGGCGAAATCCGAGCCATCGAACCGCTCAAGAATGGTTTGACGAACGCCAGTTTCCGGTTCACTGTCAACGGCCATGACTTCGTATACCGGATGCCGCAGGAGGGCGCCAACGAGTGGATTGACCGGGCCGCTGAACAGGCGGCTTACTCCGCTCTGGAACACCTGAACTTGACCGACCAGATTGTCTGGTTTGATCCGGTCAGCGGGCACCGCATCACTCGTTACTGCTCAGGTGCCCGGCGGCTGGATGCTACGGTGCGGCAAGAGTTACTTGACGGCATCGGCGGCCTGAAGAAAGCACATGAAGCCGGACTGTTCGTGGCGCATCGGCGCGACCCTGTAGAGGATATTGTCAGGCTGCGGGGACTGAGCGAAGGGCGCGGTGCCATCCGCTTCCAGGACTACGCGGCGGTGGTGGCGCTGGTGGAGCGGCTAGCGGCACTGCCGACGGAGGCGGACGCCAGGCCGGTTCTGACCCATGGCGACTTCACCGAGTCGAATGTCTTGGTCCTACCGGACGGATCGGTTCGGCTGATCGACTGGGAGCTAGCTGGCATGGGCGACCCGTTGGGCGACCTGGCCTCCTTCGCGGTCGCGGCCGGGATGGAACTAGAACAGGTGCGGGAGCTATTGGATCTTTATCTGGGCCGCCCGGCTGGGCCCCAAGAGCAGCGTCGGCTCTACAAGTGGATTGCGCTGACCGCCTTCGCCAACACTTTGTGGGCCGAATACCGTCAGTCAATGGGCGAAGAACTCGGCGCTTATCCGCTGGTCATGTACCGCTATGTGAAGGACTTCGGGCCGCTTGCGCTTGAACCGGCCTGACCGGCCGCTTGGCCGTTGCGGCGGCGCTGGACTAGCCAATGAAACGCTCAATCATGGCCTGTCCATGGGCAGTCGGGCGGTATTGGATCGAGATTTGGCCGTCCGCGCTGGTGCCAATGCCGACGACTTCCAGGACGCCGCTTTTTTCGGCGGCGGCGAGGGCTTCCGCTACGGCTTGCCGCTTGAGCGCCCGTTTGGTGGCGCGGGTCGAACGAGCCAGTCCAGTTGGTTCGGTATGGGTGGCGAGGGTGGCAATGATGCTGTCCGGATCGGCGGTGCCAGCGCGCGCTAAGTGACGCAGAATTAGATAATTGGCGGGCAGCACCCTCCCGCCTTCCGCTGCCGACCCCTGGGGCTGGCCAGAGTTGTCCGAGCGTTCCGCGACACTTGACGTAAGCGCTGCCGGGGCCAGAACCGGGCCTGCCGGGTCGGCCGGGTCGGTCGGGTCGGTCGGGTCGGTCGGGTCGGTTGGGCCGGTCGGATGGGGGGAGGAAAAGTCCAAGCCGGAATCTTTGACCAAAGCGAGCCCGCGCGAGCGCACGGCAGTGATCGGGTTGACGGCCACCAGCAATAGGCCCACGAACATCACCGGCGCAGCGATCCAGACGATTGGAGCCAGTTCCCAGCCGCCCTGGCCCAACACCAGTCCCAGGATGATCCAGCTGAACAGCGGTGTCCAGAAACTGTACGACCCGTTGCAGGCCATACCGAGGGCGGCGCCGCACATCGCGTTGCCGCGGTACCAGAGCCCAAAGGATAAAAAGGAGAACAGCCCGGCGACGGCCAACGAGATCATTACCAAGGGGCTGGCGAGTACCTCGAACAGCATTGGCTGGTAAAGCTCCGAGCGCCCGGCCACCCAGAAGAGCACTGGCACGAACACGCAGAGATTGACCAGTCCGGCGGTCAACTGCCGGATCGTGATCCCAATCTCGTAGTCAATCAAGACAGTCCCATAACCGGCTACAGCCCCTTCAATTCCCCATCCCACAGCGGCACCCAGCGCGATGATCAATCCCCAAAACATAGTTGGGGGTGCCTCGCCGCCAAGCGAAGTGGACCCAATCATGACCGATGCGGTCAAGCAAATCAGAATGCCTACCGCCATCCGCGGGTTGATCCGTTGTTTGAAGGCGATCCGCCCGATCAGCGTGCCGACCACTGGGCACAAAGCGGTGATAGTCGCCGCCATCGGTCCGGCCATTCCCAGCGCGATCACATAGGCGCCGTTGGCGACCGGTCCGCCGATCACGGCGCAGATAACCATTACCAAGCCTGGCTTGGACCTGAGCGAACGCCATAGGTCAGGCAACTTGCCGCGGACGCTGAGCAGCCCGACCGCCCAGAGCGCCCCCATGCAGTCGCACAGAGCGCAGGCCACCATTGCCAGCACACATAGTTGGATGAACGGGCTCAATCCGCTGCCCGGGCCCAGCCAACGCTCGAACACTCCGACGGACTGGCCTTCAAGCAGGAAAGCGCTGTAGAAGCCGTACAGTACGCCGGAAACTAGGGCGATTGAGACGCCCTTGACGAAGAACCTTTGGACCTGGCGGCGATAGCTGGTCGGCAGATCGGTTACGGCCGTGGCGGTTGGGGCTGTGGCGGTTGGGGCTGTGGCCATGGTCATTGTCCCGTGCCCTGTGCCGTCGCACCGGCCGCCGCCAGCGCCGTCGCGGACCGTTCGGTCGCCGGGGAAGCGGTGTCAGTGGGCGCTTGGCGGCGCTTCGGCGCTTGGCGTCCCAACTCGGCCGCTCGTTCGTTCAAGGCTGCTTCGGCCAGTTCGCTCCGCATCAACCGGCGGTAGTAGCGGCGGGCGTAGTTATACATATCCAAGCCGTAGCTGCCGAAGTCTTGGCCGGATTCACCCTTGTAATGAGCCCAAAGTGACCAGAGGTACCCGGCCAAGGCCGCGTACAAGTAGAGCCGTGCCAGTTCCAAAGCGGTCGGCTCGCGCTCCAAGTACAGGCGCAGGGCCAGTTCCATGCGCTCGCGCTTGTAGTAGGCGATGATCGAGTACATGGCGACGTCCATGATCGGATCGGCTTGCCCGGAGTATTCGTAGTCGATCAGTTTGGCGCTACCATCACCCAGAAGCAAGACGTTGATGGCGGCCATATCGCCGTGACAGAAGATCTCCGCGATGTCTAATTGACGCTTGAAGGCTTGTAATTCGGCCACTCGGCGCCGGGTCTTTTTGAGCTTCGGATAGGGCGGTTGGCGGGTCGCCGCGCACAGCCCTTCGTACTGGGTGATCATTCCGTCTATGTCGAAACGCCGCTCAAGCGGAAGGTTCAAAGCGTGAAGCTGACGGATCAAGCCCATTGAAATGGCCAGGTCGGCGTCATCGTCCGGGTTGGCTACGCGGGCGTCTTCGTAGAACACGGTGATGCGCCGCCCGTGCTTGTCGAGGGCGACGACTTCATCGGCCAGGTCGAAGGGGGCAATGGCCCGGTAGGCGTCGCGCTCGGCGGAACGATCAATCAACTCCTCGGTGCCGGGCCCCGGAAGTCTGACCACATAGCGCTGTGACTCGCCGCGGAGCGAGAACGTGAAGCTGGTGTTGGTCATTCCTTCCGTCAGCGGTCGCATGTCTTCGACCTGATTGGCTGGCACGGCCATCAACTCGGCGACGGCGGCGCGGGCCGCCCGCTCAAAGCTGGCCGGTTGGTCACCAGAGGAGTCGTTCATTTTTGCCCCACTTCTCAAGAATGTGAACACAGTGATTGTTCAACCATACCGTCTGTTTCCCTTTTCGCAACCCAAAGTTCCCGCTCCGTTCACCTAATCAACCCCGACCAACCCCGACCAACCCCGCCGGTGCCGCCCGCCCAACCACACGGCATCGCCCCAGGTCGCCGCGTCGGGACCGTTTCGGGTCGGCGCTTGGGGGTGTGCTTAACTCCCACTACTGGCCGATTTCGCCCAGTGGTCGCATTTAGGACACACCCCGCCCGTGCCGCCCGCCCAACCACACGGCATCGCCCCAGGTCGCCGCGTCGCGACCGTTTCGGGTCGGCGCCTGGGGGTGTGCTTAACTCCCACTACTGGCCGATTTCGCCCAGTGGTCGCACTTAGGACACACCCCGCCGATGCCGCCCGTCCAACCACACGGCATCGCCCCAGGTCACCACGCCGCTACCAGAAATGACCAGCGCCTCGGGAAACCGACTGTCTATGCCGGCGGCTGCGTGCGAGCCTGAAATTGCGAGGTCTCCCGGTAGGCGGGTGAGAACGGAATATGCCTCGGCCACGGCGTGTCAGACGCGGCTGTCGCCCAGCGCACAGGCAGTGGTCCCGGGTTGGGGGATCAGCGAGGACTTGTTGTGGTCCTGTTGAGCCTATAATGAGGTAACGGATCGAGAGGAGTTGCCGTGCCCAAGACTGCCGAATTGAAACTGCGCGTGGACCCGGAGTTGAAAAGTGCTGCCGCAGCTGTGTATGCGCGGTGGGGTCTTAACCTGACGGACGCTGTGACGATGTTTCTTCACCAGTCAGTCGCCGAAGATGGCTTGCCGTTCGCGTTGAGAGCGCGGGGGAGCCGGTCCTTCGATTGGTCCGCGCCCAGCATCGTGCGGATTGACAGTGAAACAGGTCACGCGGTGTTGCCCGTCGACTGGACGGCGCCCGAGGATTCCGTTTATGACCAGCTCTGACCGGGCGCGACCATTTGACATTTGGCTGGCCTACCTTTACTCCGCTGACCGCCCGCAAACCGGAAAGGTCCGCCCGGTGCTGGTGGTAGCTGTCAGGGAGGACGTGATAATCGTGGCCAAGGTGACGAGTCGCCCGCCAGCAGCGGATTCGGGCGACGTGAGTATCACCGCGTGGCAGCAGGCCGGGCTCAACGTCCCTTCGACTGTGCGGTGCTCACAGGTTTTCGAACTTGGCCCAGGCGATCTGCTGCGTGGCGCTCCGATCGGCCGCCTGCGGGCGGACGACAGGGATCTGGTGGTCCGACAGATGGTAGCCTTGGGTCTTTTCGATTGATCTTGGTAGGGTCATCACCGGCGCCGAGCGTATCGACTACCGGCCGGGCTGGCGGCACAACCAGTTCGCTGACGGTGCCGTCCGGGCAGCGGCCGCGAACTCGACCGCGCGGCTCATGATGTGCCCGTCCACTAACGCCACCGCCGCGTCCCGCAGGAGGGCAGGAGGAAGTGGGTCGGGCTGGTCCAAGCCTGCGGCGTTGACCGAGATGACCACCCGCTCACCGCTGGCCGCGTTCACCAACACGCTGGAAACCGGCAGCTCGTAAGCGCCTGGCGCCAGGTCAACGACGTCAACCGGCCAGCCGATCAGTTTGGCGCGGGCCAGCGACCCGGCCGGGTTGTCGCCGAGGGCGCTCGCCAGCCGGGCGCGACAACCAACCGCCCGGGCCACCAAGCAGGCGTCGGCGGCGCGCCTGCCCGAGGCGGGCTTCGATGGCTACGCGCCGGGCCGCCCACCCGCGCAATCCTCGCCGCCCACCCGGGCGCCACCGCGAAATCAAGACGCAACAGGATGATCCTGATCTTCCTATACGACACCGCCGCGCCGGTGTCCGAGGCGTGCGCCGCCCGCGTCCAAGACCTGCGCCTAACGGACGCTCCCTACGTCGTCCTGCGTGGCAAGGGCGGCAAAACCCGGAACATGCCGATCATGACCGAAACTGTCGCCCACCTGCGCGTCTACCTAGCCGAGTTCCACCCCGACCCGGACCCGTCCACACCCCTGTTCCACAGCGCCAAGAACGGCCGCCCCGGGGCGCTCACGCCCGACACCATCTCCCGGGCGTTGAAACAGGCAGGAGACCT
>JAIRNM010000276.1 GCA_031258055.1 Bifidobacteriaceae bacterium | reverse complement strand
CCGCATTGGCCATGGCGATCTGGCTCCGCACGCGCTGAGGCATTCAGCGGCGACCCACCTCCTTGAAGGCGGCGCTGACCTGCGCTCGGTTCAGGAAATCCTGGGCCACGCCTCCCTCGCCACCACTCAGCGCTACACCCATGTGAGAACCGAACACCTTTGGGCCTCCTACGCCCAGGCCCATCCCCGCTCCGGCGCCCCCAGCTAGACCCACTTATCTGACCTTAGCTTGGCCGTTCGACTCGGAGCCGGGTGATGGCGTCGTTCGGGTGTACCAGTTGATCCCGGCCCGCCAGATCACTCCCGGTCGGTGCCGTTAACGGAACGCCTGGTGCCTGGCACCAAGCGTTCCGTTTCCGTCCTTCGCTCAGTCAGTAACCCCGCAGGGCCCATACCGCCAAGCTGTAGGCTATGACCGCGTTTATGGCCACGCTGGCGGCGGCGGTCAGCGCCAGAGGACCGCGCGGGGGCGGGGCTCAACGAGGAGGGTTGGGTCGAGGTATTGTTCGCCTCGCCTGACGCCCCAGTGCAGGCAGTCAGGGCAGTGCCACGCCTCGCCCCCGGCGAGGGTCCCCACCGACTCGCCGCGCCTCACTAAATCGCCTACGGCCAGGTCACTGAGCACTGGTTCCAGCGTTGAGGCCAACTCGCCGTGGCGGATCACCAGGACGTGGCGGTCCACAATCCAACCGTTGAAGCTGACGCTGCCGGCGGCCGGCGCTAGGACAGCACTGCCCGCCGCCGCGAGCAAATCCACGCCGCGATGACCAGCCAACCAGGGCTGGACGGGAAGATCGAAGGGGCGGACCACAACTACTGGTTCAACTAGCGGCCAGCCGAAGGTTCCAGCCTCTGGTTCGGTCGCGACAAGGCTGGCCGCTGGGGCCAAAGCGGGAGCGAAGCCCGCGTCATTGAGTGTCGCCGACGGCTGAGTGGCTAGCAAAGTGCCAGCTAGGGCTAGCGTCACCGCCGCCAGGCGGGGTGTTCCGATCATCCTTCAGGCTTACCGGCCAATCGCTCGGGCGAGCGCCGAGAAAGGAAAAGCCTGTGGAACTCCCCGGTTCGCCGGTGCGGTAAACTTCCATGCGGCCGGCCACAAGGGCGGTCTAATTCGCGTGCTCCCAAGCCAACCAGTTGGCGCGGGCGGACTCGGTCCGGTTTCACCAAGGTGAGACCGGCTCCTCACCCGCGGGAACACTAGGCGCCCAACCGTGGGCGAACAACCGAGAGGACAAACTAGACATGGCTATTGTCACAATGCGCCAGCTACTCGACAGCGGCGTCCATTTTGGCCACCAGACTCGGCGCTGGAACCCGAAGATGAAGCGCTACATCTTGACCGAGCGCAATGGTATTTACATCATCGACTTGGGCCAGACGCTCAAACACATTGATTCCGCCTATCAATTCATCAAACAAACCGTGGCCCGGGGCGGCTCCTTGCTGTTCATTGGCACCAAGAAGCAAGCCCAAGAAGCGGTGCAGGACCAAGCCACACGAGTGGGCATGCCCTATGTCAACCAGCGCTGGTTGGGCGGTATGTTGACCAACTTCCAGACCATCTCCAAGCGTCTGTCGCGCCTGAAAGAACTGGAGGACATGAACCTGGAGGATTCGGCCGGGAGTGCCTTCACCAAGAAGGAGCGGCTGATGATGAGCCGCGAGCGCGACAAACTTTCGCGCACATTGGGCGGCATCCGGACTATGCACAAGGTCCCTTCGGCGGTGTGGGTGGTGGACACCAAGAAGGAGCACCTGGCCATCGATGAAGCCCGCAAGCTCGGCATTCCGATCATTGCCATCCTTGACACCAACGCCGACCCGGACGAGGTCGACTTCGCCATTCCCGGTAACGACGACGCGATCCGCGCGGTCGGTCTACTGACCAGAGTTATGGCCGATGCCGTCGCCGAAGGTTTGGTCGAACGTCACGCCGCCAAAGAGAAGGCCGGGGAGGAAACCCCAGCCGAGCCTTTGGCTGAATGGGAGCAGGAGTTGTTGGCCTCTTCGACCATCACCACCGAGGTACCGCTGTCGGACGAAGCGCTGGCTGAGGTCGAGGCGGCCCAGCCGCAGACCAGTGCTGTGGCGCACGAGGCGGCGACCATCGACGGCCCGCAAGCGCCGATCGTGACGGAACCGCCCGTGGCCGAAGTGCCCGCGACGGAAGCGCTGTCCACTAAAGAGGCCCCGGTCGTGTCCTCGTCGGCGGCTACGCCCGCACCGGCGCCAGCGGCTGATGCCGGTCCGGCCTCGACCGCTGACCTGGCCGATCCCCGGTTGGTCCAGCCTGTCGCCGAAGCGGCCGCAGAGACCATTGACGGCGAGCCCCGCCCGGCCCCAGCCGAAGCGGCAGCGGAAACGGTGGCCGAAACGACGGCATCGGCCACCAGCGAAACGAACCAAGCCTGAACCTAATCTCAACACTTTTTCAAGCAAAGGAAACTGATGGCGAACTACACCACCGCGGACATCAAAGCGCTGCGGGAGAAGACCGGCGCCGGCATGCTCGACGTCAAGAAGGCCCTTGAAGAAGCGGCCGGAGACCAGGCCAAAGCGCTTGAGATCATTCGGGTGAAAGGACTCAAGGGGCTGGCCAAACGGGAGGGCCGATCAACTTCTGATGGACTGGTCGCGGCCCAGGTCGTGACCGATGAATCGGGCCAAATCGGCGTCATGATTGAACTGAATTCAGAGACTGATTTCGTCGCCAAATCGGAGCCGTTCATCGCTCTGGCCAACCAAGTGCTGGGCGCTGCGGCCGCTGTCGCCAGCGAAGATCTCGGGATTGTCCTGGGCAGTCCGCTGACCTCCCAGAAGGGAACGGTCCAGGACCAGATCGACAATGTTTCCGCCACCGTTGGCGAGCGTATCCAACTTAGAAGGATTGCCGTCGTCAAGGGCGAACACGTCGAAATCTACCTGCACCGCACCAGCCCGGACCTGCCGCCGCAGGTCGGCGTGCTGCTGGCGAGTGATGAGGTCGGCGCGAAGGTGGCACATGACATCGCCATGCACATCGCCGCCTATTCGCCGGTCTTCTTGAACCGCGAGCAGGTGCCGGAGGAAACGGTGGCGGCGGAAAAGCGCATCGCGGAAGAGACGGCGGTGGCCGAAGGCAAGAACGAAAAGGCCATCCCGCGCATCGTCGAGGGCCGGTTGAACGGTTTCTTCAAGGACAACGTGCTGCTGGACCAGGCTTTCGCCAAGGATCCGAAGACGACGGTTGGCAAGCTGCTGGCGGGTGTTGGCGGCACTGTTAGCGGATTCGCCCGCTTCCGCGTCGGCGCCTGAGCGGCCCATCGGAGGACGGAGTGATGGCCGTGACCGCCCCGCACCGCCCCGAGGGGCGCCGGGTGATGCTGAAACTGTCTGGTGAGTCGTTCGGCGGTGGCCGGCTTGGAGTAGACCCAGACGTGGTTACCTCGATCGCTGGTCAGATCGCCGAAGCCGTCCAGAGCGGCATCCAGGTGGCTGTCGTGATGGGGGGTGGCAACTTCTTCCGCGGTGCCGAACTGGCTGAACGCGGGATGGACCGGGCCCGGGCCGACTACATGGGGATGCTCGGGACGGTCATGAACTGT
>JAIRNM010000290.1 GCA_031258055.1 Bifidobacteriaceae bacterium | reverse complement strand
TCGACTAGTTCAAGCATACTTTCATGCGCGCCCTCCGTGGTGCCAGTTCGCTACGGAAATAACACCCAACCGCAAGACGGGCGCACGGATGAGCCCACGGCATCGGCCACCGTTTGGTCCTATGGCCGATCCCGCCCGCCCGGCGCTCCGGCGGAACGGCTGGTGCCAGGCACCACGCGTTCCGCTCCCGCCGACCCCCGTCGGTCACGGTTCCGGTAGCAACGTCCCGGCCGTGACCGAACCGCTGCCGAAGCGGCGCCTGATCTGATCGGCCACGCGGTCGATCTCTGGGGCGGGCGCTTCGCCCTGGTCCAAGGTCGCCTGGACGGGCTGTCCCGAACGTTTGACCAGGCCTTCCAGGCGCACACCGACCAAGCGAACGGAGCCGCCGCCGGGCCCCAGGGAAGCGACCAACTCCTGCGCCACTCGATTGACCGTCTTGGTTTGATCGGTCGGCGCCGCCAGCCGGCGCGAACGGCTGAAGGTCTTGAAGTTGGCGGTCCGGAGTTTGACGGAGACGGTCCAGCAGAGGAACTCGGCCAGACGCAGGCGGTGGGCGGCTTTGTCCGCCATCCGCAGAACTTCCCTCTCTAGTTCAGGTCCAAAAGGCAGGTCATGCTCAAAGGTCTCTTCGGCGCCGATCGATTTGTCTTGGCGCTGGGGGCGAACGGCGGCATTGTCCTGCCCGCGCGCCAACGCCAACAAGTGTTTGGCCGCCGCCTCTCCGATTGCCCGCACTATCAAACGGTCCGGCGAATCAGCCAAGTCTCCGACCGTAGTCAGCCCCAGGCCAGCCAGCGTCTCGCCCGTCTTGGGGCCAAGCCCCCATAGCGCGCTCATCGGCAGCGGCCGCAAGAACGCCAAAGTCGCCTCCGCCGGGACCTCCACCAAGCCGTCCGGTTTGGCCTGTTCCGAGGCGATCTTGGCAACAGACTTGGAACGCCCAATCCCAACCGAACAAGTTATAGAAAACCGCTCGAAAACAGTCCGCCGGATGGATTCGCCAACCGTCCGGGCTGGCCCCAGCCGCCGCAAAGAGCCGGTCAAGTCCAGGAAAGCCTCATCAATCGAGACTTGCTCGACCACCGGTGTGATGTCTCTAAGCAGCGCCATCACCTGCGACGACACCCGTGAATAGGCCGCGTGATGGGGCGCGATCAGAACCGCTTGGGGGCACAACCGCTGCGCTTTGGCGACCGGCATGGCGGCGTGGACACCGAATTCCCGCGCTTCATAAGTCGCGGCCACCACCACGCCACGGCCAGATTCGCGCGCCACGATGACCGGCCGCCCCCGCAAGTCCGGACGGCTGACCAATTCGACCGAGGCGAAGAACGCATCCATGTCGACATGAAGGATGGTGCGTTCCATAGGGCCATTATGACCGTCATCATGGATAGTGTGATCCCGCCCGAGCCGTTCTTCATCGATACGGGCGAGGCGCGCTTCCAACTGGACGGCGATTCAGTGACGCTGTTCCTCAACGGTTTGCCGTCCTCGCAGTGGTACCTGTCCCGCCCTGACCTCCTTGAGTTCGAGTACATGAATTGGATGCTGGCTGTCACCGAGGCTTCCTTCGCCCGCTCCACACCGCTCAGTTGCCTTCACCTGGGTGCCGGCGCCTGCGCCCTGCCACGCACCCTGGCGCACCTTAGGCCCCGGTCGCGCCATCTGGCGGTGGAGATCGACGCCAAGTTGGCGGCCGCGGTTCGGGCTAGCCTGTCTTTGCCGCGTTCGCCTGTCTTACGTATCAGGGTTGCCGATGCCGCCGCCACGCTCGCCTCCCGACCACCGGCCTCCCATGACCTGATTATTCGGGACGTATTCGATTCCTCCGGGGCTACGCCCGCTGAGTTGACCGGACCTGTCGCGGCGGCATCGGCAGCTGCGGCGCTCCGGCCCCGCGGCATCTACCTGGCCAACCGAGACGACCGGCCCGGACTGCCGGACGCTCGGCGCGAAGCTGAAGCTCTGGCTGCTTCCTTTGACTACGTGGCGGTGATCGCTGAACCCGGCCAGTGGCGCGGGCGCCGCCGCGGCAACGCCGTCCTCGTCGCCGCGAAACAGCCGCTGACAGCTGGCCAGGAACGCGACCTCGAACGACGCTTGGCTTCCGGTTCGTTCCCGCCCGCCCGTCTCGTTCAGATTCGATGACGGTAGGGGCGGCACCATGCCTCCCAAAGCCACGCAGCTTCCAATCCGCCGCTGACGCTGCCCTTCTTTGGGCGGCCGATCCCCGTACGACTCGCCTCGACTGCCGTGCGCACGGACTTGGCCTTCATTGCGGCAACTCTAGGGAGAGATCAGGCCGTCGGGGGCGGCATCGTCAAGGTCGCAGCTTTCCGGGAGAGGGGTGGGGCCGGCCAGATGCAGCCAACGGACCAGGCGGCGTGAACGCAGGCGCAGCGTCATGGCGACCGCCTCATTCAAGAACCGGCGGGCCAAGATAGCCCTGTACCAGGCCGCCCCCAGCTCACGCAGCAGCGGTTCGCTGTCCGGCGATTGAAGGTCTGTTTCAATCTGGGCGCGGTCACCGACAGCGGCGCGCAACACGGCGGACAGCTCCGAGTGCTCCGAACCCCAAGGCGGCGCTTCGAGCGAGGCGTGGGCCGCCTCCGCCACCACCATCGATGTGACCGGATCCCAAAGTTCCTCATGGGCCAAGCTCAGCGCCACCGAAGCACGCCTGACTAATTGCAGTTGGAGGGAACTCCAAGCCTTGTCGATTCGTCGGTGCATCCGGTCGACCCTCCCGGCCGCGTACCAAACCGCCATCACAACTAGCGCTGACGCTGCTAGCGTCACGAGCACCA
>JAIRNM010000214.1 GCA_031258055.1 Bifidobacteriaceae bacterium | reverse complement strand
GTGGCGTGTCTCCTGATTCAGTAGTAGGAGTTCCCCAGTCTGCCTTTTTCTTTCCGGTTAGCGCTGGTGCATGCCCAATATGGCCAAAGGATGGTCGCTTTCTAGCGCGACCCCCTTCTACCGCGTCTGCCCTAGCTCCGCCCCCAGGACTCGAACCTGGACTCAGGGCACCAAGAACCCGTGTGCTGCCAATTACACCAAGGCGGAAGGTCCCTCTAGTGTGCCACCGCTCGGCACGCCAGCGAGTTCGCCCGTCCAAGAAGCCGCCGAGCCGCCTAGTTGGAGTGCGGTCACGTCGCCCTTCCTCCGGAGGGTGTCCGTAACTCAAAGAACCGGTCCGAAAACCCCCAGTAGTTGGACTTACGCACACCTCCACCCGCCGGCGCAAGACGAAGCCAATGCGCTCACCTGCGACGATGCCGTGGGGTATAGGGGACGGCATCGGCTCCCGGTGTCCGTAACTCCAAGTACCGGCCGAAAACGCCCGGTGGTTGGACTTAGGCACGCCCTGACGCGCCGCTTTGCTGCCCGAGCGTGCCGCAGATGCGCTCATCAGACCCTTGGACGGGACCGACGTGACCATGAGTCCCGCGGTGATGGAACGGATCATCGCGCAGGCGCAAGGCTATCCGTTCTTCCTCCAGTTGTGGGGCGCGGAATTGTGGGACACCGCCCATGACGCGGGCTCGCGGAACCTGTCGATGGAACTGCTCGCGGCAGCCGAAAGGGACATCCACAGACGCCTGGATGAAGAGTTCTACACAGGCCGAGTGGACTCATTGCCCCCGGCCGAACAAGACCTCTTGCGGGTCGCGGCGATGTGTCCCTACCCGCCTTTGGCCAGCGCCGATCTCCGAAACGCTTCAAGTCGAACGCCGGGGAACGTCAACCTTCTGCTCGGGCGGTTGTCCGAGCACGGCATTGTGTACCGGACGGACAAAGGCCTCTACGAGTTCACGGCGCCCGGCTTCCACGCCTACCTGGGCCGACGGTTCGGCCCCTGACCCGACCGCCCATGCGAGGATTACCACCCCCGATCAACCCGCGCCGTTTCCGCGCAGTGCCCGGCGGCGGAGCCAGCTTGGCGGACACGACCGCCGCTGGGCCAGACTAAGCTGTATGGGTCATGGCCCCCTTTGCCGCTCAAGCGTTGGAGAACCACATCCATGACCCAAACGAAGTCCGGTCCCGAGATCAGCGCCCACCAAGCGGCGCCAAATGCTCAAACAACGGCCGAACTGACGGTTATCATCCTGGCTGCGGGCGAGGGCGTCCGCATGAAATCCACCAAGCCGAAGGTGCTGCACAGCGCGGCTGGGCGCAGCCTCTTGGGACACGCCATCGCCGCTGCTAAGGGCCTTGGACCTGACCGCTTGGTCGTGGTGGTGCGGCACGGCCGGGACCAGGTCGCGGCTGAAGCGACGCGCCTCGCCCCGGACGTGGTGATAGCCGATCAGGACAGTATTCCGGGCACCGGCAGGGCCGTCCAGTGCGCCCTGGCCGCCCTTGACCAGCCCTCAGCCCGTGCCGCCGCAAGTCCCGAGCCAGCCTCAGCCAACCCCGTCCCCGCTGCGACCGATGCCGCCGGGGCAACACGCCGATCGGTCGCCGACAGCCCGGTCCCCGCCGCAGCTACAGCCGATGCCGCTGGGTTACCATCCAGGTCAGCCACCGCCAACCCCGTCCCCGGCGGCGAAGCGGAGCGGTTGGTAGTGATCTGCGGCGACACCCCGCTGCTTGATTCGGCTACTTTGGCCGCGCTAGTGGCCTCACACGAAGCCGACTCGAACGCCGCTACTTTGCTCAGCGCTGTCCTTGACGACCCGTTCGGCTATGGCCGGATTGTGCGCGACCCAAACGGCCAAGTCGAGCGCATCGTGGAGCAGCGCGACGCAACCGCCGAGCAAGCCGCTATCAACGAAATCAACGCCGCCGCCTATGTCTTTTCCGGTCCGGCGCTGCGATCCGCCCTAGCGGAACTAACTGCGGACAACGCCCAGCAGGAAGTCTATTTGACGGACGTCGTGGCGATTATGCGTTCCCAGGACCAGCCAGTGCGGGCTGTCATCAGCGACGATCCTTCCGTAGTCCTTGGCGTTAACGACCGCGCTCAGTTGGCCCAAGCCGCCGCCGAGTTGAACCGGCGGATCGTCCACCAGGCGATGATCGACGGAGTGACGGTGATAGACCCAGCCACCACCTGGATTGACGCTGATGTCCAACTCGCCACCGATGTGACGCTGGGGCCGGGTACGCACCTGGCCGGGAGCACTTCCGTGGGGGAGGGCAGCGGCATCGGCCCCTTCACCACTCTGGTCGATACGCGGGTCGGGCGCGGGGCGACCGTAGACCGGACTAAAGCGACCGAGGCGGTGATTGGCGACGGCGCCAACGTCGGGCCGTTCACCCATCTGCGGCCCGGAACCGTGCTGGGAGCGGACACTAAATCCGGCTCATTCACGGAGCTGAAAGCAGCCCAAATAGCTGATGGGGCGAAGGTGCCGCATTTGGCCTACGTCGGTGACGCTTTGGTGGGCGCTGGCGCCAATGTGGGCGCTGGCACCATCTTCGCCAACTACGACGGCGTCAGCAAACAGAAATGCGAGATCGGGCCAGCCGTCCGGATCGGCTCGAACAACGTGATTGTGGCGCCGGTCGAAATGGGCGCGGGCGCCTATTCCGGGGCTGGCACTATTGTGCGCGGGGACGTGCCGCCGGGTGCTTTGGCGGTCAGCGCGGGACCGCAACGGGTGATCGAAGAATGGACTATTCGCAAGCGGGCGGGCAGCGACAGCGCAATCGCGGCGGAGCGCGCGCTGCGGGAGCAAGGCGCGAAGGACACGCCAACCCCTGAGACCTTAACTGACAATTGAATCCTCCACAACTAGAAGGGGCATTGCCTTGACCAGCGGAATCATCAGCCACGACACAGAAAAGAGGATGGTCCTGGTGTCCGGGAGGGCCCATCCCGAACTGGCCGAGGCGGTAGCGAGAGAACTGAACTGCGAGTTGGTGCCGACTTCCGCCTACGACTTCGCCAACGGTGAGGTTTATGTGCGGTTCTCCGAGTCGGTTCGCGGCGCCTTCGCCTTCTGCCTCCAATCCCACACTTCTCCCATCAACCAATGGTTAATGGAGCATCTGATCATGTGCGACGCCTTGAAACGGGCGTCGGCCAAGTCGATCACTGCTATCGCGCCGTTCTACGGCTACGCCCGCCAGGATAAGAAGCACCGCGGGCGCGAACCGATTTCCGCCCGCTTGATCGCGGATCTTTTCGAAACCGCCGGGGCGGACCGCTTGATGGCTGTCGACCTGCACACAGCCCAGATCCAGGGTTTCTTCAACGGCCCGGTCGACCACTTGTGGGCGCTGCCCATTTTGACCAGTTATGTCCGCAAGCGGGTTGACCGAACCAAGTTGACCATAGTCTCCCCCGATGCGGGCCGGGTGCGCCTAGCCGATCAGTGGTCGGACCGGCTGGCGGCGCCGCTGGCAATCATTCATAAACGCCGCGACCCGAAAGTAGCCAATCAGATCAAAGTCCACGAGTTAGTGGGTGAGGTCTCCGGCCGCACCTGCGTGATCGTGGACGACATGATTGACACCGCCGGGACCATTGTCCAGGCGGCTGAGGCTCTCCGCCAGAACGGCGCCGCCCAAGTGATAGTCGCCGCCACGCACGCGGTCCTGTCTGGACCAGCGATTGAACGGCTGAAGAATTCCTTCATTTCCGAGGTCGTGGTCACCGACACGCTGCCAATCGAAGAGGACAAACGTATCGACAAGATCGCGGTCCTGTCGATAGCCCCGCTGATCGCCCGCGCCATTCGCGAAGTCTTCGACGACGGCTCGGTCACATCCCTGTTTGACGGCAACGCCTGACTGCCCGTCCCACCTGATGCTGCGGTCAACACCGGGCTACGATGAGTCTGTATCGTTTCGAAATAGGGGGTGGATGGTGACTCCGACTCGCCAGCAACTGCGCGAACTTGTCGATTCGATGCCCGACTCGGCTGTACCCACCGCGTTCGCGGCGCTGAGTTCGTTGGCTGAGGCGGTCCCAACGGCACATCTTGAGTGGCCACCGAGTTGGTTTGGGGCGATCAACCGCGCGGACGGACCGGTGCGCGAGCGCGCTGACCTCTGGCTAGCCGATGGTTTCGGCGAAGCCTGATGCTGCTGACGGACACCGGCCCGCTGGTGGCAGCGGCGATTCGGACAGACCCCGATCACGCGGCGTGCGTCGACTTGTTCACCGCAGCGCACGCTCGCGGCGAGTTGGTGGCTTTTCCGGCAACAGTAGTAGCCGAGGTCGGTTACCTGTTATGTCGGCAGGGTGGTCCTGCCATTGAAGCGGCGTTCCTGCGGAGCCTCGCTCAGCCGGGGATGAGGGTCTTGGACCTGATTCCATCTGACCTGGAACGGATGGCCGAGTTGGTTGAGCAATACCGAGATTTCCCGCTCGGCACCGCCGATGCTTCCGTGATGGCTTTGGCGGAGCGATTCGGGGCGCGTGAGATCGCCACCCTCGACCGCCGCCATTTTCCAGCCGTTCGGCTGCGGCACGCTGGATACGTGGACCTCCTGCCTCGGTGAGCGCCGGATCATCGTCGCATGGCTACGCCGCTTCTGACACACGGCCTAGAAGTCTTCGGCGACGGCTCAGTCACCCCTATTCGACGGCAACGCCTGACTGCCCGGCCAGCCCGCGCAAAACGGTGCGCGAGCGCGCCGCCCTGTGGCTACGCCGCATGTGATATTCGTCACAAAGCCGCAGGTCAGGAGTCT
>JAIRNM010000146.1 GCA_031258055.1 Bifidobacteriaceae bacterium | reverse complement strand
GTTTGTAAAAGGACATAAACCGTGGAACACGAAGTACGACGGCGCCATATCCGTCCATACGGACAAGAACGGAAACAAATATCAGCTGATACGTATCTCGGAAAATAAATGGGAACTGTAGTCTCCGGCTCGTAGCTGAGGGCGGCATCGTTCAATTTCAGCTTGTCCAAAGCGTCCCGCAACGCCGGATAATCCGATCCGTCGATTGGGTAAAGACCGGAGAACACCATCGGTTTCGGATCCCGGTAACCCTCCAACGGCTGCGCGGCTGGCCGCGCCTGGCCGGTGACGGTATCCCCGACCCGCGATTGGCGCACATCCTTCACACCTGTTATCAGGTAACCCACTTCGCCAACGCCAAGCCCTTCAGTTGGAGTAGGCTCCGGCGCTATCACGCCGATCTCTAACAACTCATGGTTGGCTTTGGTCGACATCATCGCTATCCGCTCACGGGAGCTCAGATGTCCATCAACGACCCGCACGTAGGTAACCACGCCACGGTAGGTGTCATAAACCGAGTCGAAGATAAGGGCGCGGGCCGACGCGTCGGCATCGCCCGCTGGAGGCGTTATTTGTTTGACTATGGCGTCTAGTAGCTCGGTAACGCCTTCACCAGTCTTTCCGGACACGCGCAAACAATCGTCGGGGCTGCCGCCAATTAGATGGGCCAACTCCTCGGCGTATTTGTCCGGCTGGGCGGCGGGCAGATCAATCTTGTTGAGGACCGGAATGATGTCAAGGTCGTTGTCCAACGCCATGTAAAGGTTGGCGAGCGTTTGCGCCTCGATCCCTTGGGCGGCATCGACTAACAACACCGCGCCCTCACAGGCGGCTAAGGAGCGCGAAACCTCATAGGAGAAGTCGACGTGCCCCGGCGTGTCGATCATGTTGAGCGTGTAATCTTGCCCGCCCAAACGCCAAGGCATTCGCACGGCCTGGGACTTGATGGTGATGCCGCGCTCCCGCTCAATATCCATCCGGTCCAAGTACTGGTCCCGCATCACCCGCTGGTCGACCACACCGGTCTTCAGCAGCATGCGGTCCGCCAGCGTCGACTTGCCGTGGTCGATGTGGGCGATGATGCAAAAGTTGCGGATCGACTGGGCAGCGAGGCTGGGCACAATGGGCAATGATACTGCGCGGCCGCGCCGCGCTTGATCGCTGGCGCGGCTGCCGACCAGCGCCACCGGTCTAACGGGCTACCTGCCTAACGGGCGGCCATTGAGCCCAGGGCTTCAGCGATCGGCTGTTGCCCGTCCCATTGGAAGGTGCGCTGATGGTGGCCGGTGAGCAGAACCGTGGGCGTTCCCTGCAAGCCAATGTTGATAGCCGCTTGGGTGTCCTCGCTCGCCTTGTCCAAGAACGAATCATCCGAGAAAGTCCTGGTCACAACCGGCTCAATGCCAAGTTCGTGGGCCAGGTTGGCCAATTCCGCCTCTGATAGCCCGGCGCTACCCTCAGGCGGCTGATGGGTGAACAGGGCGGTGTTCCAAGCGCCGAATTTGTCGGGGGCGCCAGCCGCTACAGCGTAGGCCGAGGCGGCCGCTCTGGTCGAGTAGAGCGTTCCACTCGACAGCCGGTCCAGGATCGCCACCGGATGCATCACCAAAGTGGCAATGCCGCGGTCAACCAATTCTTGGACCTCGGCGCCGTTGTCGCGTTCGAACCGGCGGCAATAAGGGCACATGTAGTCCACGAACAGATCAATCTGGGCGGGCGGCCGGTCCGGTTCGTCCGACACACTGGCCAAGGCTTTGCCAGCCGGTCCCACTACGATTCCTGGTATCGCTATCACGTCAATCCTCCTATTCAGCTCACCCCGCGCTCGCGTGATGTCCTTGCCAGGTTAGCCCGCCCAGGCGCATGCTCGCTCATCCGCGCGAACGGTCCCACCATCCGGGCGCGCCCCAAAGCCGACCGTATCGAGGGGTTCAATGGTGAGCGCACCAGGCGGGCTCGTCAGGGCAGTTTGAGAACCAGGTGGCGGTCACCCCAGGAAGCGTCCACCCGTCCCACCGGCGGCCAGTATTTGCCTCGGTCCCGGTCATCAAGACCGCCCGCGTTGCCGCCCTGGCCGCTGCCCGTTTCGCCCGGGGTGACAGTTACGCCCGGGCTGGGCGCCGCGCCCTGGCCGGTAGCCGCGCCCGGGCTGGCAATTCCGCCGATGCCGTCGCTCCGACCCAACCGCGCCGGATAGGCCCCCAGCGCCCTGGGGTACGGCGCTTGCCAGTCCTCCGCTAACAGTGCTGCCGCCGTGTGGGGGGCGCGCCGGAGGGGCGAATCGACCAGCGGCCATTGACCGGAGGCGACTTGTTCGGCTTCGGCCGCTATTGCCAGCATTGCATCGCAGAAGCGGTCGATTTCATCAAGGGATTCCGATTCGGTCGGCTCGACCATCAACGTTCCGGCCACTGGGAAAGACATGGTGGGGGCGTGGAAGCCGAAGTCCATCAGCCGCTTGGCGACATCGTCTACTGTGACGCCGCTCCGATGAGTGAATTCGCGCAGGTCAAGCAGGCATTCATGAGCCACATAACCGCCTGGCCCGCGGTACAGGACGGGGAAAGCTGACTCCAGGCGGGCGGCCACGTAGTTCGCCGCCAGTACCGCCCGATCAGTCGCCAGCTTCAACCCTGAAGCTCCCATCATTTGGATATAAGCCCATGAGATTGACACCACGAGAGCCGAACCGTAGGGCGCGGCGCTGACCGCCCCCGTCTTTGAGGCCAAACCGCCAAAAGGATGGCCAGGCAGATAGGGAGCCAAATGCTGGCGGCAAGCGACCGGCCCCACCCCGGGACCACCGCCGCCGTGGGGAATGGCGAAGGTCTTGTGCAGGTTCAGATGCGAGACATCGCCACCGAAATGACCCGCCTTAGCCCAGCCAACCAGGGCGTTGAAGTTAGCGCCGTCAATATACACTTGCGCCCCCGCGTCGTGGGCAGCAGCGCAGATTTCCCGCACCGATGGTTCGAAAACGCCATGAGTGGATGGGTAGGTCAGCATTAGCGCGCCGACTTGGCTGCCGTGTTCAGCCAGTTTGGCGCGCAAGTCTTCGAGCGACACATTTCCGCCCGCGTCGACCGCTACCGGCACCACCTGGTAGCCCGCCAGCGCCGCCGATGCCGCGTTGGTCCCGTGCGCGCTGGTCGGGATCAGGCAAACCGTCCGTTCCGGTTGGCCGCGTTCTTGGTGATAGCGGCGAATCGCTAAGAGGCCGGCCAACTCCCCTTGCGACCCGGCGTTGGGCTGGAGCGAAATAGCGTCATAGCCCGTCAGCTCCAGCAGGGCGGCGCTCAGTTCGGCCATCATTTGGAGTGACCCGGCGGCGTCTCCGAGCGGCTGGAAGGGATGCAGGTCAGCGAACTCAGGCCACGTCAAACCAATCATCTCAGTGGAGGCGTTCAGTTTCATGGTGCACGAACCGAGCGGGATCATCCCCCGGTCCATGGCGTAGTCCTTGTCGGCCAGCGACTTCAGATAACGCATCATGGCCAACTCCGTGCGATGGCGATGAAAAACCGGTTGCGCCATAAAGGTCCCCGTCCGGGACAGTTCACCAAAGTCTGGATAAACCGCCTCCGGCGCTATGGCCGCGGCGGGCGGGACGGCATCGGGAGACTGGAAAGCCTTCACAACGTCGGCTAGGTCGGCCGGGGTGGTGGCTTCATCAGTCGAAAGGTAGACCGTGTCCTGGTCGTGGCGCCAGAGGCGCAACCCCAGGCGCTCGGCCGCCGCCACCACCGCAGCGGCCTGACCTGGCACGCGCACGGCCAGCGTGTCGAAGAGCTTGCCTTCGCGCACTTCAGCGCCAATCTGACGGAGCGCTTCCCGTAAAGCGGCTGCGTTAGCGTGGACGCGCCGAGCGATCTGGACCAGACCAGCCGGACCATGCCAGACGGCGTACATAGCCGCCATCACCGCGAGGAGCACCTGTGCGGTACAGACGTTCGAAGTCGCCTTATCTCGGCGGATGTGCTGTTCCCGCGTCACCAGCGCCAGGCGCAGGGCCGGATTGCCCTGGGCGTCTTTGCTCAGCCCCACCAACCGGCCAGGCAGTTGACGGAGCAGGTTCTCGCGAACAGACATATAGGCGGCATGGGGGCCGCCGAAGCCCATCGGCACGCCGAAACGTTGAGTCGAACCGACGGCGATGTCCGCGCCCGCTTCGCCTGGGGACTTGACTAGCGCCAACATCAACGGGTCCGCTCCGACCGCGAGCAGCGCACCGGCCTGATGAGCCATTTCAGCTGACGGCTCCAGATCCACCAGGCGGCCGGAAGCGCCCTGGTACTGGATATACAAACCGGCCGCCCCCTCAAGCGCGCTCGGGTCTGGGTTTTCCGGGTCGAAGCCGACCAGTTCAATTCCGAGCGCTCCCGCCCTAGTTTCAAGAACCGCCCTGACCTGCGGGAAAACGTCCACGTCGAGAGCGAAGCGGAGCTTTTGGTGGCGGGACACACGGTCGCAGAGCGTCATCGCTTCAGCGGCGGCTGTCGCCTCATCAAGAAGCGAGGCGTTCGCGACCGGCAGACCGGTCAGTTCGGAAATCATGGTCTGGAAGACGAACAGCGCCTCCAGGCGCCCCTGGGAGATTTCCGGCTGGTAGGGGGTGTAGGCCGTGTACCAAGCCGGATTCTCCAAGATATTGCGCCGGATGACCGAAGGAGTGAATGTGCGGTAATAGCCCAAGCCGATCATGGACCGGGCCGGAGTGTTGAGCCTGGCCAATTCGGCTAGACGGTCGATCGCCTGCTGTTCAGTTAGCACTGGGGGCAGGTCAGGTTCACCCGCTCTGAGTGCTTCCGGGAGGGCGCGGTCCATGATGGACTCTTCAGCCTCCAGCCCCAAGACGGCTCGCATCTTGGCGGCGGCGGACACATCAAGGCCAAGGTGGCGCCGCGCGAAAACCTCCGACACTAGTTGGTTCCTTCCGCCGTTAGCTCTTCGTAAGCCTGCCAGCCCAGTAAGTCTCCGCTAGCGACCGGTGCGACTTCGAACAGCCAGCCCGCGCCAAAGGGGTCCTCGTTGACTAGCTCAGGCGCGTCAATCACCGCCTCGTTAATCGCCACAACCTGTCCCGACACGGGGGCGAAGAGCGGCGAAACGGACTTGGTCGATTCGATCTCACCGCATTCACCGCCCGCTTCGACCCTGTCGCCGGGGGCGGGCAGGCTGAGGAAGACGACATCGCCCAAAGCGGCGGCGGCGAACTCAGTGACACCGATGCGGGCGGATGGCCCATCGGGGTTCCGCACCCATTCGTGTTCAGCCGTAAAGAAGAGGTCTTGGGGAATCGCATTCATAGTTGCTCCTTGGGGTTAGCTGGTCGGTGCCGCCGCGGTGTCTTGGCTGGCCGCGCGCGGTCTGGTGTAGAACGGCAGGGTGACGACTTGATACGGGGACAACTGTCCCCGTATGTCAACTTGGACGGGTGTGCCCGGCGCTGGTTCTGGGCCGTCGATCGAAGCCAAGGCGACGGGGTGGCCAAGGGTTGGCGAAAGGGCGCCAGACGTCACCCGGCCCCGGACCTGGCCGTCGATCAACACCGGATAGCCCGCCCGGGCGGCCCTCCGGCCCGATCCGGCTAAACCGACGAGGTGTTTGCCCACGCCACGGGAAGCCAGCGCCGCCTTCCCAACGAAATCGGCTTCT
>JAIRNM010000141.1 GCA_031258055.1 Bifidobacteriaceae bacterium | reverse complement strand
CGGTCTGAAAGCCTCACACCACGCTCTTGACGGGACGGCATCGGCGCTGCTGGTCGAATGCTCCGCGTCGGTGGACCTGATCGTGGTTGGCAGCCGGGGGCGCGGCGGGTTCTCCGGCCTTCTCCTGGGATCAACTAGTCAAGCCGTTCTCCATCATGCTCGTTGCCCGGTCATGGTGGTGCCGGCCCGCTGCCAGAAGGTCGAAGCCGCGGCGGTGTCTAGTGACGATGAGTGAGGGCGAAGAGGCGATAGCGAGCGCCAGGGCCCGGCAGATCAGCGCGGCTTTGGCGAGGACCTGGGAGAGGATCGATACAGCCTGCCAAACGGCGGGGCGCAGCCGCGACGCGGTGTGTCTATTGTTGGCAACCAAAGCCCAACCGGCGGGCGCGATCCGAGCCGCCATTGAGGCCGGTGCCAGTCTGATTGGTGAAAACCGGGTCCAAGAGCTCGTCGCGAAAGCGCCAGCCCTATCAGACTTGAGCCATCAGGCGCACGTCATTGGCCCGCTGCAATCGAACAAGGTCAACGCCACAGTCGGACTGGCCAGTTGTATCCAAACAGTTGACTCGGTCAGGCTGGCCGAGCGGATCGCCGCGCGGGCGGCTGGCCTACCCCACGGCATCGACGTCATGATTCAGGTCAATACTTCGGGCGAGTCCAGCAAATCGGGTGTGCGCCCCGCTCTGGCGGCCGAATTGGCTTATCACGTTGCCGGGCTCGGGCCGCTGCGGTTGGCGGGATTCATGACGGTGGGGCTGAATTCGGACGACGAGGTCGCAGTCGGGCGCTCCTATGCCGCTCTGCGGGAAATCAAAGAGGCCGTCGCCTTAAGCGGGGTGCCGGGGACTGAGCGGGCGGTTGAACTGTCGATGGGTATGAGCGGCGATCTGGAGATTGCCATCGCCGAAGGGGCGACTATTGTCCGCCTCGGCACCGCTATCTTCGGCCCGCGAAGGTAGATACAACGACGGCATGCGCGGTCGGCTCTAACTCGACGGCGCGGCCGTCGCGTTGCCGGGGCCGAGTTTGCCCAGTTGCTTCTGCCAGAAGGCCAGGCCCACGGGCAGGGCGTGAATAGCGCCTTTCCAGGTGTGGGTTTGATCTTTGTCGATGTATAAGTCAACGGTTTGCCCCAGGGCGCGGAGTTCTTTAGCCATGGCCTCGGCGTCGTTGCCAACTTCGTGGCCCACGTCGCCGCCAGGCACAGCGAACCAGATGGCGAGTGGGTCTTGGTCGAATCCTTCCAAGGCGGCGATGTACTTTAGCGGCGTGACCGCGTCAATTTCGGCTTGATTCGATTTCATTGTGTCGCCAGCCTTGCCGGGACTTCCATACGGCATGATCGACAGCACTGTGGCGAATTGGTCTTTGTGGCGTAATCCCTGGTCAATGGCGCAATAGCCGCCCATCGACATGCCTGAGATGGCGTTCGCGGAGCGGTCGGTGGAGACCGGAAAATGGTTTTCCGTCCACGGTTTGACGACCTCGAACAGGAATGTCTCGATTTGCGAGCCGCCTGGTTTAGTCGAATCAAGGCAGCCGGAATCGGCGTCGGCTCGGGCCATGACGGCGGGGGCTACCGCGACAACAGGCGCCAGTTTCCCGGCCAGGATCATCTGGTCGAGCACATCCGGAGCGCCGGAGCCGATCCAATCCTCCGGACCGCCGGGCGCGCCGTGCATCAAGTAGATCACCGGGTAGGCGGTCTTGCCGGATGGATCGTAGTCAGGCGGCGTGTAGACCCAGACCGAATTCTTCGCCAGGGCCAGCTTCTCAGTTCCCGGCAGGACGAATTCTTTGGTCGCCCCATGGGGCAGTTGACCGTTCTTATCCTTCGAGATGGGGGCCGCGGTGGCCACGGGCGTACCGTCTGAGGCGATCGGCTCAGTTCCCATCTGGTCGGTCGGCGGGGCCTTCTTGGCGACGCGACTATCCGCCCGCGACGAGTCGCCTAACCCGAGCTTGATCTTGGCCGCGTTCCAGTTCGGAATCCAGCCCGCGTACCAGTTGGCGCTCAGCGCCAAGCCCAGCACCAGCGCAAATCCACCGAAAGTGAAGGCGAGTGAGCGCCAGGTTCGGCGCGCCCGGATTGTTCGGTGTTTCTTGCGCAGCAGCCAGACCGCCGCCACCACCAGCAACAACAGTCCGAATACCGCTAGGCCGATGCCGAAGGGCAGGCTGGCCAGCAGGTCCGGGGCCGCCAGCGGCGCGGTCGAGCAGTTTAGTTGGGCGCTGGGGTCCGCCGCGGGGAGACAATGGAGGAAGGTCGCCATCTATCCAGCTTCACATTTGGGCGTCATCGGCGCAGCCGAGGGGACGGAATGTTCACCATTCGCCCGCACTCTCCCCGTCACCCCTGCCCTGTCATGCCGGTGCACGGGTTACCTTCGGGTGAACGGAGCCCTCTCATTTGGTGAACCGAGCCCATGGCTACTAGCCTGTCTGAAGCGGTGAAAGACGCCCCGGGGGAGCCCCTCGTCACCGCTTCGGTTCAGGCACTGGAGCCCCTGTCCCCGACCCGCCGCACGTCGGTCGGCGGCCAGCACCGAGACGATCGCTAGGCGTGCAAACAGGAGTGTGATTCGTGATCAAGCAACGAAGCCGTTTGATGGCGGCGCTGGCAACATGTGGTTTGGCGGGAACTGTTCTGGTGGGCACCGCTGTTGCCCAGGCGGCAGTCGACCCCAATTCGGCCGTCGTGATCAATGAGGTCTACGGGGGAGGGGGGAACAACAACGCTGTTTATACGAACGACTTCGTTGAGCTTTACAACAAGTCCAGCGCGGCAGTGCCGCTGGCCGGTTGGTCGCTGCAGTACGCCTCGTCCACGGGTACATCGTTCTCCGCCGCTAATACCTTGGCTTTGAGCGGGACCATCCCCGCCAATGACTACTTTCTGATCAAGCTCGCAGCAGGCAGCAACAATATCCTGGACCTGCCGACGGCTGACCTCGAAAGTTCGACTCCACTCTTGAGTGGGACCGCGGGCAAAGTCGCCCTCGTCTCCACTACTGCGGCGCTCGGCAGTTGCCCCGATGCTGGAACTAGTTGCTCCCTGAAAGCCGACGTCATTGACTTCGTCGGTTGGGGCGGGGCCAACGACTATGCCGGGACCGCGCCGGCCGGCGCCACGACCAACCCGACGTCAATTTCACGAAACGGCTCTCACGCCAACACGCCCGACAACGCCGCGGACTTCACTGTCGGCGCGCCCAGTCCGGTGGCAAGCGCCGAAGCCGGCGCGCCGCCGCCACCGCCACCGCTCACCGAACCGAAGACAATCGCCCAGATTCAAGGCACTGGTGCCGCTTCGCCGCTGGT
>JAIRNM010000077.1 GCA_031258055.1 Bifidobacteriaceae bacterium | reverse complement strand
CGCCCCTTTATGAGTGTATGCGTTCTGCATGCCGCGCCGCTATAATGCAGTCATGACAACGATCACGATTCGGAACGTCCCAGATGAGGTGCGCAACGCTTTGGCGGCAAGATCGGCCGCGGCCGGGCAATCGATGCAGGAATACGTGCTGGCGGAGTTGACGCACATCGCCAGCCGGGTCGACCAGCGGGAGGTCCTGGCTGAGATTCGCCAGCGCAGCCGCGCCTACCCGCCGATCAGCCGGGCGGCTATAGTCGCAGACCTCAATGAGGACCGGCGGTGAGTCTTCTGGCGGTGGACGCCGCCGCCATCCTCGCAGTCCTTCTGGCCGAAGATGGCGACTCGGTGGCCAACCGCATGGCGGACCAGGAACTGGTGGCCCCGCACGTTCTGCCTTTCGAGGTCGCGAACGTCCTGCGTCGGCAGTGGTCGGGCGGCGTCCTGAGCGCCGCGGCAGCCGAACTCGCGCTCGACAGCTTCGCGTCGCTAGCGATAGACCTGTGGCCCTTCGAAGCCGTAGCCACCCAGATTTGGGCGCTGCGCGGGCAAATGACCGCCTACGATGCCGCCTATGTCGCTCTGGCCGAGCTTCTCCAAGTGCCGCTTCTCACTGGCGACTCTCGCCTGGCGGCAGCGGCGCGGGCGAACGTCCCGCACGTCAAGGTCGAGGTCGCCTAGATCGGGAAAAGCAGGAGCGGGGAGATGCCGCGACTTCGATTCGCTGCGCGCGGGACACCGCGGGGCAGGTCAACTCAAGTGGAGACCCAGACGGCTTGGGCGGCTATGTCGCCTAGTTCGACTAGTTCGCCGGTGGCCTGGATGCGGACAGACAGCACGCCCGCGAAGTCGCGGCGTTCAACTACCGTGATAGCGGCGTCCGGGAGCAGGCCAACCGAAGCGAAGTAACGCAACATGGCCGGGTCGGCATCGGAAATACGCTCAACGACGGCGCCGCTGGGGGCTGGGATTAAGGAGAGCGGCTCGGCGGCTGGGTGGGCTATGGTGCCATCGTCGCTGGGAATGGGGTCGCCGTGCGGGTCGCGCCTAGGGTGCCCCAGCAGCCGGTCGATCGCGGCGATGAAACGGTCGGAAGCGGCGTGCTCGAGGACTTCGGCGTCAGCGTGCGCCTCGTCCCAGCCGAAACCCAACTGTGCGACCAGGAACGTTTCGAGCAGCCGGTGCCGCCGGACCATCGCCAGCGCGAGTCGCTTGCCCTCCTCGGTCAACTCGATTGAGCCATAGGGCGCGTGTCCTACCAGCCCACGTTCGACCAGCCGTTTCACCGCCTCCGAAGCGGTCGATGCCGACACCCCCAGCCGCGCCGCTAAGGCGCTGGTGGTAACTGGTTCGGCCGCGTCCCATTCGCGGGCTGACCAAATGACCTTGAGGTAGTCCTGTGCCACGGTGGAGGTCTTGTTCTTCATCCCCGCCAGCCTAACCACCCCGACGACCGAAGAGTGGGCGTGGCCGTTCCCAGCGCGGGTTGTGTATGGCGCGGAGGTTCGGCGCCGGGAAAGGCCCAGCCATGCGGTTTCCGGGTTCCTACGAACAACCGGCATGACCCATAAAAGAAGGTCCCGCTTGCGGCGCGTACCGACTTCGCCCCAGAGCACGCGCAATCAGCTAAGCAGGACCTTCTGCATAGTTAAACGGGACGGGCAGCATGAAAGTTCCGGTTCCGGAGTGTGTCGTTGGTCACATTTCCGATGCCGCAGCGGCCCGGCGGGGGCGGTGAGTGGTGGCTGGAGGCTGACTCGACGGCATCGACCACTGCCGTCGACCAAGACAGGTCCGGGCTGGTCGTTGGCGGACCGGCGGAAGTGGAAAGATCGAACTATGCATCCACGCGCTGGCCAGTCGGCCGAACCCGCAGACCTGATTGACATCAAAGCCCTTGAGGACGCCTACTACGACATCAAGCCCGATCCGTCCCACCCATCGCAGCGGGTGGTGTTCGGCACTTCGGGACACCGGGGCTCATCGCTTGATGGGGCCTTCAACGAGCAGCACATCATCGCTATCACTGCCGCGATCATCGAATACCGACGTGACCAGGGCATTGACGGCCCCTTGTTCCTGGGCCGCGACACTCATGGGCTGTCACTTCCAGCCTGGCGCACGGCGGTCGAAGTGCTCGGCGCCGCTGGCGTGGAGTTGCGGGTGGACGCCCGCGATTCGTTCACGCCGACTCCGGCTTTGTCCCACGCGATCCTGGTGGCGAACGGTTCGACCGCGCCGACGGGGCTGCGCACCGCTGGGCCGGGCCTGGCTGATGGCATAGTCATCACGCCGTCGCACAACCCCCCGCGCGACGGTGGTTTCAAGTACAACCCACCCGATGGCGGCCCGGCTGACACGGCGGCGACCGCTTGGATCGCCCGGCGGGCCAATGCGATTCTGGCCGAAGGCATGGTTGACTCGGTTAGGCGAGTGCCAGTCGAAAAGGCGCTCGCGCTGGACAGCACCAAGCCTTACGAGTTCCTTTCCATTTACGTGAACGACCTGGTCAACGTGGTGAATCTGGACGCCATCCGGTCGGCTGGGGTGCGTATCGGGGCGGACCCGCTGGGCGGCGCATCGGTCGATTATTGGGGCGCGATCGGCGAGCGTTACCGGCTGGATCTGACGGTTATCAACGACCGGGTTGACCCGGCTTGGCGTTTCATGACCTTGGATTGGGACGGGAAGATCCGAATGGACCCGTCTTCGCCCTTCGCGATGGCTTCGCTTCGCTCCGTCTTGGAGCATCCGGGCGTGGATGGGCGCCCAGCCTATGACATCGCCACTGGCAATGACGCCGATTCCGACCGCCACGGCATAGTCACTCCCGACGGCGGTCTGATGAACCCGAACCACTATCTGGCGGCCTGCGTGGCCTATCTTTTCTCTGGTAACCGGCCTGGTTGGTCGGATGATGCTGCTGTCGGTAAGACGGTTGTTTCGTCCTCTCTGATTGACCGGGTGGCTGACAATGAGGGCCGCGCTTTGATGGAAGTGCCGGTTGGTTTCAAGTGGTTCGTGCCGGGTTTGTTGAACGGTTCGGTTGCTTTTGGTGGCGAGGAATCCGCTGGGGCTTCTTTCCTGCGCCTGGATGGCCGGGTTTGGACCACCGACAAGGACGGCATCATTCTGGCGCTGCTAGCCAGCGAAATCTTGGCTGTCGGCGGGATCTCGCCGTCGCGGGTTTACGACGAATTGGCGGACCGGTTCGGTCGCAGTTGGTACGCGCGCGTCGACGCGCCCGCTGATCGCGGCCAGAAGGCGGCTTTGGCAGCGCTCGACGCGTCGCAGGTTACCGACACGGAGTTGGCGGGCGACCCGATCACGGCGCGCCTGGTCAAAGCTCCTGGCAACGACGCGCCGATTGGTGGGTTGAAGGTTGAAACGGAGCGGGCCTGGTTCGCCGCCCGGCCCTCTGGCACCGAAGATGTTTACAAGATCTATGCCGAGTCGTTCGTTTCGGCCGAGCACCTCAGCCAGGTTCAGGCCGCCGCCAAAGACTTGGTCGATGCCGTCATAGCCACCTAACACCCACCGCTAACCTGCTGCCCCGACAAGGTCAGAAAAGTCCCCGGTTAGGAGGCGGAACGGACGCGGAGGGTAGAGCCGCCTTCGCGCCGGGGCCGGACTTCGATCCGGTCCGGGATGGCTTGCTTGAGCGCTTCGACGTGCGAGACCACGCCAACGGCGCGCCCGCCCGCTCGGATCCGGTCTAGTTGGGCCAGCACGAATTCCAGCGTCTCCTCCGACAGGGAGCCGAAGCCCTCATCCACAAAAAGAGTCTCCAGGCTGATGCCGCCAGCTTCCGCTGTCACCACGTCCGCCAAGCCCAGGGCCAGAGCGAGCGAGACGTAGAAGGTCTCTCCGCCGGACAGTGTACGTGGATCGCGTGGTTGTTCCGTTTGGTTGTCCATCACCCGCAGCGCCAAGCCGGTGCGGTGCTTCCGCGTAGCCTCCTTCTTGTCGCTTCTTTCCAGCAGGTATTGACCGTCTGACATTGGCCCAAGCCGGTCATTCGCCGCGTCGATGACTTCCTCAAAGCGTTTGATCAGCACAAATGTGGCAAGGTCGACGTCTCGGAGATTGGCTGATCCGGCATTAGCAAGATTCGCCACCCGCGCCAAGGCGGCACTCGAGCGCCGGATGTCGATCAGCTCGCCGGTGATTACTCCAACCTGTGAGGCCGCCCGCTCAGTGTCTTTGGCCGTCTTTTCGGCCAGAGTCGCGACCTCGGCCGCCGCCGCGGCGGCAGCTTGAGCTTGATTAGCGGCGGTAGCCGCATCCTTGCTCGCCTGGACAAGGGCTTGCGGTTCTCCCTTGGCCTGCGCGAACTCCGGTTCCGCCAAGCGAGCACGGATTGAGGTTTCTTCACCGGCAAGCTGGGTTAGCTCTTCTTGGGTTTGCGCGATCTCTGATTCGGTCATCCTGACCGCGCGCGCTGCGTCGGCATTGGCGAAGGCCGCCTGAGCCAACGCCCGCTCAGCGCTGGCCGCGCTTGATTCGGCGAGGTTCGCCGCTTGGATGACGTTCTGGGTCGCCTCGAGGCGTTGCCGGGCTAGGTCGGCTCCTTCCTTCGCCACGCTCAAGGCTTGGGCAGCCGCTTCAGCGCCTATGCCGCCAGCCCGGCTTTGCGCTTCTACTACCTGGTCATGGGCCGCTTGAGCGGCTGTCTCAGCCAATCCGAGGCGTTGCTGCGCCGCTGTGAGCACCTTCTTCGCCTGGTCCAAGGCGCTGCGCAACTCTTCAGCCGAGCCGAGGCTAGCGATTAGCTTGCGCGCCGTCTCCAAGCGCGCGGCCACTTCAGCCCGGTCGCTACTCCCGCCCAACCCTTCGAGTCTTGCCACTGTCGCGGCGGCTTGTTTTACCAGGTCAAGCGATGCCTCATAGGCCGACCCGGCGGCTGCCCGGTCTGCTTCCGCCTGATCGACTTGCTCACGGGTTATGTGATCGGGGCTTAGTTGGGCGGGCGCTGGGTGTTCGAGCGATCCGCAGACAGGGCAGCGCTCACCGTCAGCTAGACCGGCGGCCATCTCTCCAGCCATATCCGCGAGCCGGGAGTTCCGCAGCCTAAGTTCGGTCTGCTGGGACGCCTCGTAGGCTTGTTTGGCCCGGTCGCGGGCATCTTCGGCCAGCTTCAAGGCACTTACGGCGCCGACGTGTTGGTCAACGGCGGCAGCCAGCTTTTCTAGTCTCTCCGCCTCAACCCGCGCTGGTGGTCCTTCGCTGGCTTCGCGGTCGACCGCTTTGGTCGCTTCGGCGACGGCTTCTTGCGCCTGTTCGGCGGCGGCCCGCGCCTCGGATAGTTCGCGGACACGGACCGATTCAGCCGCAGCGGCTAGTTCCAGACTCTTGGCCGCGTCCAGGCGTTCTTGGGCCGAGTGAAGGTTGGCTTGGGCTTGTTCCCGGACCGTTTGCGCGGCGGCTTCATCGATTTGGTCAGCGGCTAGACCAAGCGACTCGGCCAAGGCTTGGGCTTCGGTCAGCGCGTCAGCGGCCCTTAGGGCCGAATCGAGTACTGCCATGACCGGCCCGGCCCGCCGGGCGGCGTCAAGACGCTGCTCTTGCTCCTTTCGGCGCGGCTGGTCAGCGACGAGTTGGGCTAAACGCTCCGTCAAGACTTGCCTTGTGGCAGCCAACTCCGCTGCCGCTTGGGCCGCCTGGGCGGCGGCAACCGACTTTAGTGAGGCATCCTTCGCCGCGGCCAGGTCCGCGCCCGCCCGCTCGGCCAATACGGCCATCGCGCTCCGAACGGAGCCAACCAGTTTGAGCAATTGATCGGCCCCAGCCTGGTCTGGGATCTCCTGCGCGGCTCCAACCAACGCCGCCCCTTCTTCCCCGTCCAGATTGGCGGCGCCAACGAGTGTCGCCGCCGCGAAACGCAACTCCCCTGCCAACTCTTGCTGTTCCGCTTCGGCCCGGGCCCGCCGGGACTTCAATTCCGCCGCCAAGTCTTCGTAAAGCTGAGTGCCGAAGATCCGTTGCAACAGAACGCGGCGCTGTTCGTTGTCGGCTTTGAGGAAGGCCGCGAACTGGCCTTGGGGGAGCACAACTGTCTGGGTGAACTGCTCTGGCGTCAGCCCGATTGTTCGGCGAATCTCGGCCGAGGCTTCTTCGACCTTGGTCGCGATGATTTCCCCGGTCCGATCATCCGGGTTGGAAAGGCGCCACAAGCGGGCTGTGCTCTGTTTGACGGTGGTGCCCTCACCGCGCTGCTTAGGCCTCTCGTAGTGGGGCGTCCGCCTGACCCGATAGATGCCAGAGTTCACTTCGTAGACCAGATCAACGAAGGATTCCCGCTCTGGTTCGGCGTAATGGGAGCGCAGGCGATCATAACCTGAACCATCGGTGAGCGAACCATACAGGGCGAACACAAGAGCGTCTATCAGTGTTG
>JAIRNM010000274.1 GCA_031258055.1 Bifidobacteriaceae bacterium | reverse complement strand
AGGCGGTTGGCGGCGGAAGGTTACCAAGCGCGGGCGGTCGGCGATGGCTTGGAAGCCGTCCGCCTAGCCGAAACGCTCCAGCCTGACCTGGTGTTACTTGATGTGATGCTGCCAGGGATTGACGGGTTGGAGGTTTGCCGCCGGGTTCAAGCCGAACGGCCAGTGCCGGTGCTGATGTTGACGGCCCGCGACGACGAAACCGACAAGCTGATCGGGTTGGGCGTAGGCGCCGACGACTACATGACCAAGCCTTTCTCGATGCGCGAACTAGTTGCCCGCATCAAAGCTCTGCTCAGGCGGGTGGAGCGGGCTAAGCAACTGGGTACACCGGCCGTCTCAGACACTCCCATTGAGATTGGTGACTTGTTCATTGACCGGGCCGCCCGGCGGGTCATCCGGGGCGGCTGTGAGGTCCATCTGACTCCCACCGAGTTCGATTTGCTTGTCTTCCTGGCCGAATCACCACGCACCGTCCTGACTCGCGAAAAACTCCTGGAGCACGTCTGGGATTGGGTGGACGCGTCGGGCACCAGGACCGTTGATTCGCATATCAAAGCGGTTCGGCGCAAACTCGGAGCCGACTTGATCCGGACTGTTCACGGGGTCGGCTACGCCTTTGAGCCGGTCGAGGGCGGCGACGATTCGGCCCGCCTGGAACGAGTCACCCCAGAGGATCTACCCAATGATGGCGCGGTCAATGACGGCGGGACGCGAGAAACAGGCCTAAATGGGCAAACCAGCCACTAGGCGTTCACTGCCGGAGGGTTTCAGGCCGCTCGATTCGTTCGGCTCAATCAAGATCAAGATTGGCCTGCTGGTGACCGGCGCCGTGGTGGCGGCGGTCGGAATGACTTGGATAGGGCTGAAGAACGAGATGGGTCCAACCCGGACGCTGCCGCTGGCGGTGGTGACCGGCCTGGTGGTCACCCAAATCTTGGCCCATGGCATGACACGTCCGCTCCGGCAGATGACTGAAGCGGCTAGGGCCATGGCCAAGGGCGACTATTCGACCAAGGTGTCGATCTCCTCTGGCGATGAAGTCGGCGAGTTAGCACGGGCGTTCACCTTGATGGCCCAGGACCTTGCCCAAGCCGACGCGCTCAGGCGGGAAATGATCGCCAACGTCTCGCATGAACTGCGCACGCCGGTGGCCGCTCTCCAAGCCGAGTTGGAGAACATGGTCGATGGTGTCACCGAGCCCGATTCCCAGACCTTAGACCTCCTGTTGACCCAGACCCGGCGCCTGACCCGCCTGGTCACCGACATCTTGGACCTCTCGCGCCTCGACGCGGACGTGGTTGAGCTGCGACCGGTTGAGGTGGAAGTAGAGGGTTTCTTGGACGATGCCGTCGCCGCCGCCCGCCTAGTCGCCTCCTCCGCTGGCAAGCATGTGGCCTTCGTCGTCGATGTAGTGCCGCGCACCCTGCGGATGACGGTCGATGTTGAGCGTTTACACCAAGTCGCCGCCAACCTGCTGTCCAACGCGATCCGGCACTCCCCCGATGCCGGCATAATCACCATCACCGCGGTCTCCACCGGCAAGTGGGTCCAACTCGATTTCAAGGACCAAGGGCCCGGTATTGCCCCGGAGGACCGCGAGCGCATTTTTGAGCGTTTCGAGCGCGGCAAGATGGCGGGCTCTTCGAGTGCCGCTTCGAGCGGTGGCACCGGCCTAGGCCTGGCGATCGCGCGCTGGGCGGTGCGTCTACACGCCGGCTCACTGGTCGTGGCGGACAGCGAGACAGGAGCCGATTTCCGGGTCCGCTTGCCGCGCTCACCCACCGCCCGCAAAGCCGCGTCCTAACCGCCGACACGCGACAGTTGGCCGATGTGGGCCTGTGCGCGGGGTTGGGGCCGTAGAGTCGGTTGATTGTGAAGAAACGACGCGGCCAGAACAGTGTGGCGGTTTTGGGTGTTGCCTTCGCCGCCTTGGCGCTGGCATTAGTGCTGTGGCAGAACCACGACGATCCGAATGTGGCGGCGCCCCGAACGGATCAAGCGGCGGTGGCAAACGGTGGTGGGACGACGGCATCGGCCACCGTGGTGTTGGCGGCGGACAGCGAGACGATCGCGGCGGCGCTGGCGACACTTGACGCTATCCCCGCCGAGGGGGCGGACGAGGCACCGGATTATGAGCGCGAGGCTTTTCTGCCCGGCGGTTGGGCGGACTTGGACCATGATGGCTGCTACACCCGCAATGAGATTCTCCAGCGCGACCTGGTTGACGTCACCTTTCTTGCCTCCGACCCGGAATGCAAGGTCGCGACTGGCCAACTGATTGACCCGTATACGGGCGTAACCGTTAACTTTGACCGGGCTGAGTCCACCACCACGGTCCAAATTGATCATCTTGTGCCGCTCGCCCAAGCTTGGCGGGCGGGCGCCTGGAAGTGGAACAAGGAACGGCGTGTCGCCTTCGCCAACGACCCGGATGAAGTGCTCGCCACCGCCGGTGCGGCCAACCAGTCCAAAGGCGACAAAGGCCCGGCCGAATGGCTCCCGGAACTGAACCAGTGCGGCTACGGCGCCGCCTACGCCCGCCTGGCCGGGCGCTACGACCTGGCCATCCCAGCGGCGGACCGAACGGCCTTGCGGGCGCTCCTGGAATCCTGCGCCTAACAGCAGCACGCCCGCCGCCCTGCACCCCCGGACGCGGGCCAGGTCGTCCGCCCGGTGAGACGCCGCTGACTAGAACCTGGCCTGGTGAAGTTGTCCGCTTAGCCTGCCGGATTAACTACTGGATCAACAGAGGGGAACGAGAATGACGCATAACGTGGCCGACCAACTCTGGCAAATGCTCGCTGACGCGGGCGTCAAGCGCTGTTACGGGA
>JAIRNM010000267.1 GCA_031258055.1 Bifidobacteriaceae bacterium | reverse complement strand
GCTGGGACGCCCTCCCAGAGACGATCACGCTTCTTGAGTCAGGCAGGATAGACGCCACCGTGTGGATCAAGGAGTACTACTTTGGCTATTACGCCGCTGCGGCTGTGTCGAATATTGTTCGCTTGGGTCAAACGGACGCACTTCAACTAATGGGCCTGAGTCCGCATGACCTGCCCGCCAATCGGATTTGCCCGGCTGTGGAGGTTATCACTCCTAAGACAGTACGAGACCACGTCAGCTGGCGTCGAGACCGTGGCCTGTAGACCTGTACTGCGCGAAAGCCGTCGATAACTGTTACCGGCTATCGCGGAGGTCCGTCGGAGTAAGCGGTACCGCCCAGGCGCGGCACCGCGAGGGGGAATCATCCGGCCGGGCAAGACGGCGATATAAGCGGGGTCTACCATGGGACGATGGCCGAGTTGCCCCTTCGCCGCCGACTCCCCGGTCCGGCGCGTCGCGTCTCAATGCGGGTCGTGGCGGATGCCGCTGGCGTTTCGCCGCAGACCGTATCGAAGGTAGTGAACCACAAGCTGGGGGTCTCAGCAGCGGTACGCGACCGAATCACGCGGATCATGCAAGATTTGAATTACCAACCAAATGTCGGAGCGAGGTGGCTAAGGACCGGCGTAGCGGCGTCGATCGGCTTGATCAACGGCGAGCAGCCGAAATATGGACAAGCCGGAGTGGTTTATGGCGTTGAACGCGCCGCGCGCCAGGCCGGTTATTACTCGACTGTTGCCGGGATCGCCGATGTTTCTGGCACGACTTTGCAAGAAGCGGTCGACCGCTTGATCTCGCTGTCGGTGGCTGGAATCATCATCAATTTCCCGGTACCCACAGGTTCCCGCGTTTTCGACGATCTGGTGGTCGACGTCCCCGTGGTCGGCATCTGGGTCCCCGTTGAGTCTCCGTTCCCCGTCGCCACATGCGACCACTTTTCCGGCGCGCGAGTAGCGACTGAGCATCTACTGCGGCTTGGGCACAAGACCGTTTACCACGTCGCTGGCCAGGCTGGACAGTCCGGGACAGACGAGCGCGTGGCTGGTTGGCGGAGCGCGTTGGAGGGGTCTGGGGCGCGCGTGCCGGAGTTTCATCACGGTGACTGGACCGCTCGCAGCGGTTACCAACTGGGCGCCGCGCTTGTAGCCGACCCCGAGGTTACCGCGGTATTTGCGGCGAACGATGCGACAGCGCTGGGGCTCATGACCCGACTGCGCGAAGCGGGACGCGAAGTGCCGCGAGATGTGTCAGTGGTTGGCTACGATGACATTCCTGAGGCGGAGTTCTTCTCTCCGCATCTGACAACTATCCGTCAAGATTTCCTTGAACTCGGAGCGCGCGGCTTCGCTCTGCTGGACGAACAGATCATGGGGCAAGACACCCCCACCACACCGAGGTCGGCGCCTGCGCAGCTAATCGTTCGCGCGTCCACCGCGCCGCCCGGTGCGGCGGTGGGATGATGGCCGCCCGCCCAGGGCCACGCCTCGGCCTAGCCGACTTTGTTCGGGTGGGCACCGTAACTGTGGGGCGGCGGAGTTCGACTGATGGTGTTGGGCAATGGCTTGGTCGGTCTGCGGTGGTCGACTGGGCGGCGCCGTCACTGGCCTGGGTGGGGATTGGAGTTGCTGCGGCGGGGGGAGCGCTGAGAGCGCGGCGACCACCAGGCCACCAACCGGGCTCGCCAAGAAGTTGAACGTCTCAGTCCACGCAGAACAGTTGCGGCATCCTCAGTCACGCGGGCGATGACCGCACCCGAGTCGCCGTCGTAGTCCTCGCGCGCGGGGGTGGACATCGAATAGGTGAAACCGTCATTTCGGAAGAAGTCCTCCAGCGCTAGGGCCTGGTCCAGCGCGTCCGGGCCAACGCTGTCGATCACCGCTTCGGTCCCAGGCACCCGCGGGTTGGTTCCCGGCACGGCCGCCAGACCGTCGGCATCGGCCGAGATCGTCACGTCGTCACCGTCCCCATGGCGCCAGGTGGTGCCGTCGAACTCGCTCAGCGTGGTCAGCCGAAGGTAGACCGGCCCGGCGGGCGAAGGAACCCCCGGCGTTCCAGGCGACTTTCAACAAGGCAACCCCCATCATGCCGATCACCAAAGCGATAAACAGTCCACCGAACACGGGCGTTTCACTCTTACGAGAAGGCGTAGTGCTTCCCGTCGAAGACCAGCTTCTTGCGCGGCGTCGCGGTCGTCCGCCGGTCTAGCCTAAAGCCTTCCACCTCGTCAAGGGTGAGTTCGCGGCCCAGGGCCGCCGATTGTCTGGCGGCCGCTCCCAGGTCATAGGACCGCACCAGCAGGCGGCCGCGGGCCAGGGCGTGGCGCTGCCAAGCCAGCCCATCGTCAATCATGATTCCCCCCCAGGTACTCTTCAACCAGTTTACGGCTCGCAGCCGTGTCGAAGAATAGCTGGTCGTCGTACAGGACCTTCGCGCCATACTTCTTGATGAAGTGGTCTTTGAGGACGGTCTTGCTCCTAAAGGCCACGAACCCATCGAAGCCGACGTCGAGCGAGTCCTGCGCGACGGTGGCGAATAGGACTCCGACCACGTTGTTGACGGCCTTGCGCCGACCGCGGTTCCACGGGGCAGCTTCGATCAAGTAGATGAAGTTGAACAACGACTCAGGAACCCGTTCGAACTGCACCAAGCCCTGGAGTTGGTCGCCCACCAGGTAGCCCACCTTCTGCACGCTGGCACCAACCGACAACGACCAGTCAAACTCCCAGCCCGCATGAGCATGTTCGCGGCTGTTTTCTTGTCGACCGTCACGTTTGCAATCTGCATGGACTCCCCTTCCCAGGCGCGATGGCGGCTGGGCACACGCCAGCCGCCGCAGCCACAATCCTCTCAGATGGCGTCGTGGACCAGTGGGGTGGCGGGAGACTCCTGGCTGATCGGATCTTGAAGCTGCTCCGCACCGCCTATGACCGAGCGATCCAGGCGCGTTGGAACCGGCCCGGCCACTGGCTGGTTGACTGCGTCGCCGCAGCAACCGGGTCTAGGGCGAGGCGCTTCAGCGCTGGTCGCGCCATCTTGGTGCGCGAGTAGAGATGAGATTTCTATCTCGACGAGTTGTGTCAATCGAAATGGAAATCCTGTCTCGTCTGGGGGCTATTGCCAGATCGAGATAGCGATTCTATCTTTGAGTACTTCCCGTATTAGCTGGTCAGGACGAAATCAGTGAAAGGCGTCGAGATGAGATTTCTACCTGGATGTCCGCC
>JAIRNM010000432.1 GCA_031258055.1 Bifidobacteriaceae bacterium | reverse complement strand
CACCGGCCAAAGATTGGACAGCGCCGATTCGGCCGCCGCTCGCCGCCACCGGCTGGGCCAATTGTTTCCCGGTGACCGCTTGGTTTTCCCGGCCGGGCAACTGGCCCGCCGTTCCAATGACACCGACTACCGCTTCCGCCCGCATAGCGCCTTCGCCCACCTAACCGGCTTGGGCGCCGACCACGAACCAGAGGCGGTCCTGGTGCTGGAACCAGTCGAGGACACCGACCAGGCCCTCGGCCTGGGTGAAGACACCCATGAAGGGGTCCTCTACTTGCGGCCCGCCGCCACCCGCGACAGCGCCGAGTTCTACTCCGACGCCCGCTACGGCGAATTCTGGGTTGGCCGCCGACCCAGTCTCCAAGACGTCGCCGCGCAGACCGGCCTGCGCACCGCCCACCTCGACCAGCTGCCCGACGCGCTGGCTAAAGACGCTGGTCAAATCCAGATTCGCCTGCTGCGCGAAGCCGACAAAAAGGTCAACGCGATAGTCGACCAGGTCCGCGCCGAAGCGGGCGTGACAACCGACAGCGAAAACGCTGAGGCGACCGGCCACCCGGACCATGACCCGGACGCGAAACTGGCCGAGACGGCATCGGAAGCCAGGCTGGTCAAAGACAGTTACGAAATCGAACAAATGCGCTTGGCCGTGGCCGCCACCATTGAGGGTTTCGAGCGGGTTGTTCGCGCTCTGCCCGGCGCCACCGAACATAGGCGGGGCGAACGCGTGGTCGAGGCCAGCTTTGAGACCGGCGCCCGCGTCGAGGGGAACGGGACCGGCTATGAGACCATCGCCGCCGCCGGCCACCACGCCACAACGCTGCATTGGATCAAGAACGACGGCCCCGTCCGGCCCGGTGACCTGCTGTTATTGGACGCAGGCGTGGAGATCGACTCGCTCTACACCGCCGACATAACCCGCACTATCCCGATTTCGGGCCGTTACAGCGCCGTCCAGCGCCGCGTCTGGGAGGCGGTAGTTGAAGCCGCCGATGCCGCCTTCGCCGCCGCCCGTCCCGGTAATCGCTTCCGCGACGTGCACGATGCCGCCATGGTCGTGATCGCCGAGCGCCTCGAAGAGTGGGGGTTGCTGCCCGTAACGGCAGCGGAGGCACTGAGCGAGGAGGGACAGCAGCACCGCCGCTGGATGGTTCACGGCACCTCCCATCACCTGGGCTTGGACGTCCACGACTGCGCCCAAGCGCGCGAGGAACTCTATATGGACGCCTACTTGGAGCCAGGAATGGTTTTCACAATTGAGCCGGGGCTCTATTTCAAACCAGAGGATTTGGCGGTGCCAGAAGAGTACCGAGGGATCGGCTGCCGCTGCGAAGACGACGTGCTCATAACCTCTGACGGCGCCGAGAACCTCTCGGCCGCCCTCCCCCGCCGAGCCGACGCGATCGAAACCTGGATGGCCGCCCTCCAAGAAACCTAGGAGCCTCTTCCCACGTTTCCGCTGACCGGAGCATTGCTCCGATCTTCGCCAAGGTGGTCGCGGCGGGGCTACTCCGACCCCCTCCGAAAGCGGCCATCGAGTCACTTAGCGGGCGCCTGGCCTGCGCACACCGTTAGGCTGGAAACATGAGCCCACCGCGCCGGATATTCGTGGCGCGCCTAGCTGGGACAGCCGTCTTCGATCCGATTGGAGACCGCGTCGGCTGGGCGCGCGATGTTGTTGTCACCATTGGCCTCAAAGGCCGCCCCAGAGCCATCGGTTTGGTAGTCGAAGTGCCCGGCAAACGACGAGTCTTCCTGCCCTTCACCCGGGTGACGTCAATCGACTCAGGCCAGATCGTCTCGACTGGGCTGGTCAACATGCGCCGCTTCGAGCAGCGTCCGGTCGAAACGCTGGTGGTGGGCGAATTGCTGGACCGCCGGATCAGGCTGGCCGATGACCGCCACGCCTTGATCGAAGATGTCGCCATTGAGGCGCGCTCGGCTCCGCGGGGGGACTGGGAGGTGACGCAACTGTTCGTGCGGTTGGAGACGGCGGGGCGCGGGATCGGGCGTAGACGGGGTCCTACTGAACTAGTCGACGTGCGGGACGTCCCGGACTTGGCCGGGCAAGCGGGCGTGCAAGGCGTCGGCCAACTGATGGCGTCCTGGGGTGACATCAAAGCCCCAGACATGGCCGATTTGATGCACGACATGCCTAGGGCTAGGCGCCTCGAAGTGGCGGCGGCGCTCGACAACGACCGGTTGGCGGATGTGCTCCAAGAGTTGGGCGATGACGACCGGCTTGAAATCGTTGAACACCTAGGCCGGGCCCGCGCCGCCGACGTGCTCGAAGCGATGGAACCCGACGACGCGGCCGACCTAATCAACGAACTGCCTGAAAGCGAGGCCGCCATCCTGCTGGGGCTGATGGAGCCGGAAGAAGCCCAGGACGTGCGCCGGTTGCTGGCCTACGGCGAGAACTCAGCCGGTGGTTTGATGACTACCGAGCCGGTGATAATGCCCCCAGAAGCGCCCATCGCTCAAGCGATCGCGGCGGTCAGACGCCACGACTTGTCCCCAGCGCTGGCCTCAATGGTATTCGTCACCCGCCCGCCCTCGGAGACGCCGACCGGCAAGTTCCTCGGCGTGGCGCACATCCAACGCCTGCTGCGCGAACCGCCGCACCAGGCGATCGGCACTGTTTTGGACACCGACGTTGAGCCGTTGGCGCCGGATGACCCGCTCGGGCGGGTGACGCGGCTGATGGCGACCTACAACTTGATCGCGCTGCCGGTGGTCGACTCAGACCGGCGGTTGCTTGGCGCTGTCTCGGCCGACGACGTGCTGGACCACCTGTTGCCAGACGACTGGCGGACCGGCGACGACGATGTAACAGACCAATCACTCGGACCCGCGGAGGAGGTGGCCCATGGCTGACCGGCTCGACACCCCAAGAGACACTAAACGAAGTTGGTTTGACCGGCGCCGCGAATCGGCTGGCAGCGACCGGTTCGGCGTGGGGGCGGAGGCGATCGCCCGTTTCATGGGCACGCCCCGGTTCCTGGTCTGGATGACGCTTTTTTGCATCGCCTGGCTGATGTGGAACTCATGGGCGCCAGTCGACTGGCGTTTCGACTCCTCGAAATACGGTTTCACGGTGTTGACTCTGGCTTTGTCGTTGCAGGCGTCCTACGCTGCGCCGCTGATCCTGTTGGCGCAGAACCGCCAGGACGACCGCGACCGGGTGACGGCGGACCGCGACCGGATCCAGGCTGCCCGCAACTTGGCGGACACGGAGTACCTGGCGCGCGAGGTCGCGGCCCTGCGGATCGCCCTCCAAGAAGTCGCCACCCGCGATTTCTTGCGCTCGGAACTCCGCGACCTGCTGGAGGCGATCGAGCAGCCGCGCCGTGTGGCGGATTCGGCGCCAGACGAACAGGCAGCCGTTCGCCTCGCTGAGACACCGACCGCGTCCGGGGAAAACTCCAAGACGATGCCGCCGGGTGGCGTGGACAGCATCGCCACGGCGTCATCGGCCGCCGAATAGGCCGCCCAACCCGGACGGGATCTCGCCTGGCGCGCGGAACCGCGCCTTCTTTAGGCCAAATGGTCGACCCAACGAAACCCACCTCAACGGTGTACTTGATAGACGAATGGTTCAAGACGCGTGTCAGGCCTCAAGCGGGGGCCTGACGCCGACGAACAACGGTCGGACGAAGCTGCAACAGGTCGACATCTGACCTAACAGCGAACCGGGCCGGGCCGGACATAAACCTCTCTGTCCCGATTGTTTTAGGGAACTCGTAGGTGGTCCATTCCCACGCCGCCGCGTCCGACGCCATCGGCGTCGAGTTCGCGTCCGCACACTATGCATCTGGATCCCCTGAATACCTCCTTCGCAGGCCGGTCACCCGAACGGACAGGCTCGACACCGGGAAATGCCGTCCTCATAGCCTCGAATAGACGAGGATGGCCACCAGCCACCGCAGCGTGTAACCCCTCCACTGTGTTCGGAGGTCGGCTCCTGGCAGCCGCCATATACTCCAAGGTCGAGCGGTATTGGCCCCTGGTGACAATCCAAGCCAAGAACTGGTCAGGGTTCACCGCCGACATTGACGGCGCTTGCAGGTCGGCCTCACCGAAATGATGTACGTTGCGGGTCACCACCACTCCGATCTCAGCAGTTCGCGCTGCTCTCAGCACATGCCGATCACCCGGGTCGGTGTCGCCCGGCAGGTCTCCGGAATCGTCGGAGTCGGAGACCAGGACCTCGTCCATCCATTCGAACTGTCGGCGGATGTCTCCAATCCGGCGTTGAGAACCGCGTACGTGGCTGTTCGCTTGATCCTCGACCAGCGCGCTCCATCGCGGCCGGAAACCGGAGCCAGCCTCGAAAGCCGACATCAGCAGCAACGTCCTCGTGAACGGGGCCGCCAGCACGTCTGCATCTACGAACACCTCAAGTGGATTAGAAATCATCCGCCATCGTTTCCGCCATGCGGGTCAG
>JAIRNM010000402.1 GCA_031258055.1 Bifidobacteriaceae bacterium | reverse complement strand
CGACTCTATGGTGATCGCTGCCGAACAAGATCCCGCGGCGACGCAAGGCGCCACCGATGCCGGATCGCTGGCCACCCAACCCTGGTGCCGGTATTACTTGCGCACCAAAGGCTACGGGGTAAACTTCGACGTCTATGTCCCCGCCGCTGGATACGCCAACACCGGGTCCAATCGCCTCTGCGTCTTGACTACCGGAGTCTCGGGCGTGCAGTACTCCGGGACCGGAGTGCTCCAGCAGACCCTCAATCAGTGTGAAGGCCAGAAGTTCGTCGTTTGGGACAACTACTACGGGGCGGACACGGCAAGGGGCGTGGCGAACGTTCAAAGAAGGTATGGGCTGGGCCAGGACGGGAAGTACGGGCCATCGACTCACAACAGCATGCTTCACATCAAGGTTGGCGCAGGCGGCTGCGCTCGAGACCCCCACAGGGTCTCGTTCTAAGGCTCTGCCATGCCGAACAGGACACTGACGTTGATGGGCCTCGCTTTGGCATTGATATTGGCTGGGTGTTCACAACCTTCCGGTTCCGCGCCAACCGGTGCGGGGCCGGAAGGTTCTTCCCCCTCCGCTTCCAGGCAGAATACTGGAGGCGGATCGGGCGAGCCGCCCGAAGCGCAGATGTGGACTTTGCTGCCGTCCGATACTCCCTTAGCGAAGTACCGGCAGTATCTGGCGGGTTCCACCGCCGAAGTCGAAGGCATCATTAGCGACGCTAGCCAAGCAAATGACGAGCGCGAGGCTATCGTCGCGGATTGCATGAAACAAGCTGGTTTTGTCTATCACCCGCTACCTTACGGCGGCCCGCTTGAAGCGCCAGAAGACCTGTGGTTAGTCCGTAGCTGGAAGCTTTACGTGCCACCTTTGTCGGCGGACCGCGCCGAAGTGGAGAAGTGGGGTTACGGTATCAGCCTGGAGATGGAAACGTTTGAAGAGCAATTCGAGAAGAACAGGAACCCCGAAGCGAAAGAAGTCAGCCAGAGAAATGAAGAGTACGTTAACTCGTTGACGCCAGCCGCGCAAAAAGAGTACCAGATGGCGCTAGTCGGATTTGAAGAAGTAACAGACGGGCCCAATCCGGAGTTCCAGGGCTGTGTCGGTGAGGCGTACGCACAGGTGCCAGCAACCAAGTCCGCGACTGACGTTTCCGACCAATTTGAGGATTTGTACCGAGCTGTGGTGGAAGTCACCAAGTGGGATGTCGGGATGGACACTGAGGCGTTGGCGCTAGACCAGGAATTCACTTCATGCCTGAGTGACAAAGGCATTGACTTTTCATTCTTGGTATTCGAGGACGAATACGGATGGACGCAAGACGTAGCCAACCTCAACCGAGTCTCGCCAAGCACCGTGTTCCAGGAGGCCTACGCTCTTCGCGAGGATGGCAGCCTTACCCCTGAGGGCGAAGACTTCGTGGGATTGCAAGCCTACCCGCGCCAAGTGGAAATCGCCCTAGCGGATTTCGATTGCCGCGAGGAACTGGACTACATGAACCGGATGATGGCTATCCAGTTGCGGGTGGAGCAAGAGTTTGTCGACCGCCATCGTGACCGTCTGGACGAATTGGAGGCGGCGGCAACCGAACCAACCGGGTAATCGGCCCCAGGATTCACGCGATCAGTTCTTGGCCCGTCAACGCCGACACCACGGCGTCGGCGTTGACGGTTGCCATAGCAGGGCGCACGTATGACAGTGCCGACGTCACCACGCTGCCGACGCTTAGACGGTTGATTCCGGCTAGCGGTTGTGGAAACGCAGTGCTGACCGTGGAACGGACCCGCGAAGACCGCAGCCTGACCGCCCAACCGACCGAACAGCAAGTAGAGTAGAATATAACCCATGACGGATCGGGCTTCCCTGGCTTGGCCCAAGGCTCTCGACCGCATCACGTTGGGGCAGGCCAGCCAGCTCGCCGGGGTACCAAAAGCCAATCTGTCCCGCTACCGTTCGGGCGCGCTGACACCGGGACCGAGAGCACTCCAGCGCCTGGAAGACGCGGCCGCAGCTGACAACCCGGCGGCACTGACGCGGTTGGCGACCATCCCTCGCTACGCCGCGGCGGTCGGCCGCGCCCTAACCGCCCGGCCGGCCCGACCAGAGCATCAGAGCGTGGCGGACAGCGCGATGAAGCCCGTCGACCCGACCGGACCAGGCGAGGCAGACTCCGTCTACTTGGTTAGATTGGCGCGACAGGTGCTTCAAGACGCTGTCCAAGTGGAATCGTCCGGTGATCGGCGGGCCTTCCTCGGCTGCCCCGTCCGTCTGCCGTCGCCTGTGTGGAACGCCCTGCTGGGCGGCATCGCCGCCTACACGGCGCACCGCGTTTTCAGAATGCCTGAACCGGAGTGGACCCGGCATGCCATTTGCTTCCTGCCCGCGCCGCTCAGCCCGTTTCCCGGTCTTCGCCCTGATCGGCTTTGGTGGGACTGGACTATGAGCCCCCCTGAATTCGCGCACCGCAAGGTGATCCTGAGCGCCGGAGAACTCCAATGGACCTGACCGAACCGCTGGACTTCGACCAGGCGACAGTTGAATTGTTGCTCGCGGACCTTGGTGGCCGCTTGGAGCGCCGCCGGGTCCG
>JAIRNM010000397.1 GCA_031258055.1 Bifidobacteriaceae bacterium | reverse complement strand
CGATGTACCAAATGACGGCGTAGCCAACCACCGCCGACCCGAACAGCGAGAGGGTCTGCCCGGCCAGGTATAGAACCACCGTCCGGAGCCAGGGCCGTGCGTCCGTTTGCGCTGGTGGTTGGGGCTGCGCGCTCATCCGCCCAGGATAGCCCCTGCCGCCACCCGTAACGGCTGGCCCGTCGGTTGCCGATGCCGTCAACCTGGGCACGCGGCATCGTCCCAGGTGAGCGCGCCTAGGCCGTTTTGGGATGCCATGCCGGGGTGTGCCTAAGTGCGACCACTGGGGATTTTCGGCCAGTGCTTGGAGTTAGGCACGCGGGGAGCGGACGCTTCAGGGATCGGTCGCCGTGAGCATGGCAGCCGCTACCTCCCGGCAGACCAGTTTGACCTGGCCCCAGTCATGCCAACGGGCTGCCAAGCCCTTGTAGGCGGCCAGCCGCCCGGCGGTGCGCGAGTCCTTGGGCCGCGGGTCGGCCAACTGGGCGGCGACTTGCGCGGCCACCGTTCCTTCGGCGGGGGCTTGGTCGGCGTAGTAGGCGTCGATCCCGGCTAGTACCAGGCCGGCCCGCTCAATTCCCAAGGCGGCGGCCAGTGCGGCGACGTCGAGGTAGTCGCGCACTTGGTTGCGCTTGACCACCAGGAACGCTTTGATTCGCAGCGTCTCGGCTAGCGTCGGTATGACGATTTCGGCGCCGTCTGGCAGGCGGTAGACCTGGACTTCGAGCGGTTGGCGCCGGATCAGTTGGCGTAGGCCGGTCTCTATCCCGCCCAGTTCGCCCAGCACCAGCCTGCCGGGGGCGACTCGGTTAGTCACCCAGTCGCCCTCGCGCTCTAACGCATCTAGCACGGTGTGGAAGCGGTCGCGCAAGTCGCTCAGGACGTGGTCGTGGTCGTAGCTGATGCGGTGGTCGGCGTGCAGGGCCGCAGCGGTTCCTCCAACCAGGACTGCGTCAGGCACCAAGCGCTGGAAGCGGGCCGCGCTGGCGAGCAGATCGGCGAAACCAGGGGGAGGTGGTGACTCAGTCATGCTGTTATCATATCTGATAATAAAGTGAGGATTCGAGTGCGACTCAAGTTCAGGAACATCACCGCTACCCCTGACAGCCACGTGGCTGAATGGGGTGTTGAGGGGATCGCCACAGCCATTGAGCGCGGCGGACTTGCCCACCTTCGGCGAATCGCCCACGAGGCGTTGAGCGACCCGTACGGCGGTGTTGCCCTTGACCTGGAACAGGCCATCGCCGTCGCCGACAGCCCGTTAGCGGGCCTGATGGGCGAACTGCTGGAGCGCGCCCGCAGCGGTCCTAGGGGCGAGGCGGCTAATCGGGTGCTCCTGGCGATAGCCCAGTCCGGACTGACGGCACGTGAGTTCGCGGCGCGGCTCGGGACCAGTTCATCGCGCCTGTCGACCTACGCCACCGGTAAGGTGATGCCCAGCGCGGCCGCGCTAATCAGCATGGAACGCCTCGCCCGGAGCTGATGTCGCCAACCTGGGCACGCGGCATCGTCCCAGGTCAGCGCGCCTAGGCCGTTTTGGGGTGCCATGCCGGGGTGTGCCTAAGTGCGACCACTGGCGATTTTCGGCCAGTGCTTGGAGTTAGGACCCCTGCCGCCGATGCCGTCCACCTGGGCGCGCGGCATCGTCCCAGGTCAGCGCGCCTAGGCGGTTTTGGGGTGCCATGCCGGGGTGTGCCTAAGTGCGACCACTGGGGATTTTCGGCCAGTGCTTGGAGTTAGGACACCTGCCGCCGATGCCGTCCACCTGGGCGCGCGGCATCGCCCCTGTTCGGACGCGAAGCCGCGCTAGAACAATTCAGTTAGATTCCGGGTGCAGATCATCGCGGTGACCAGGATGGACCAGCCGACCGCTGGCAAGTAAGGATTGCGGGTCGCCTTATAGACAATCCGGGAGACCACCACCGCTAGCGGCAGAATGACTAGCATTCCCAAGAGCCAGTTGATCCAGGAAGACAACCCCCACATGAACGCGTCCGTTGGGGTATTGCCGCTGGTGAGGAAGACGCTGTAGACCCACACGTACAGCAGTGCCACGCCGAGCACGTTGAAGACCGCCATCAGCGCGGTATTCACCCATTCATGCTTGCCTATGCGCACGTAGTTGAATACGTTCACGGCCACAGAGTTGACCGCGTAGAAGAACAAGAAGAAGGGCAGGAACTGCGCCACTAGCACTAGCTTGTCCGCCTCGAAAGCGTTGATACCGAACAGCAGCCAAACATGGAAATCGGTGTGGAACAAGTAGTCAACCAAGAAGACAATCCCGTAGGTAGCGACCGCTGCCAGCACGCCCAACAATATGGTCGGCACCACCTTGTCGCGGCTGAGATAGACGCCTTGTTCGCGCAGCGATAGGCCGTGGGCCTTGGCGTACTTGCGATAGGTCAGCCAAAGCACGAACCAGGTGAACAGCCCGGTAACGAGTGACCACAGCCCGAACACCGCCGCCTGATGCTGGTTGAAGAAGTCCGACATCACCAGAGCGCCCACCACCCACATGAGTGGGAACGTGATTGCAGCGAACAACGCCGAGGCGCCCATGCCCAACCACAGCCAGGCCTTTCCCCTCCGCGTTGTCTCTTGCGGTCCGATGGGGCCGGCAGCGGCTAGGACCGCGAAAGGCCGCGCCCGCAAGCACACCAGGATGAAATTGATGAAGAATACGAATAGGCCAACAGCACCGACAACACTGAACGCTGTCTTGAGACTGGCGATCTGGCTTGACGCTGCAATCGGATTGGGAGCCGGCATTGCCTCCTCGAAGAACTCAATGGCGTAGCGGGCCACTGTCGGCGAATTGAAGGTCCAATTGTGGATCATGGTCGGGTTGTAGATGATCCTCATGGCTTCTTGGCCGTTGATCGTCTCCCGGTAAACGGTGTCGCTGGATCGAT
>JAIRNM010000257.1 GCA_031258055.1 Bifidobacteriaceae bacterium | reverse complement strand
TATCGGCGATTCCCAATGAGAAAGACGCTCTTCGGTTCCGGCGCGCTCACGGTGTGCGTCGATCACCACAAGACATCCCTGCCGCTTCTCGATCTGAATTACATAGACGGCGAAGCGGCAGTTTTGCGTTCCATAGCAATCCTTAGTACCAGATGTCAGCCGACGATCGGGCGTTCCTCGGCCAGGCGGATGACGCGTCGGCGGTTGGTCATAGCCACCGAAGTGGCAATCGTCATAGTCCCGAGCCGCCCGGTGAGCATCAGGGCGGCCAGTGTCAGTTTGCCGAGCGGCGGCAAAGTGGCGCTCAGGCCGGTCGAAAGTCCGCAGGTGGCGAAGGCGGAGATTGACTCGTAGAGGATCCTGGTCAGCGGCGCGTCCGTAACCAGCGTCAGTATGAAGGCGCCGGTGAACACGAACATGACTGAGGCGACAGCCACGGTCACCGCCACCCTGAGGATGGACGGCTCAATCCGCCGGCCGAAGGCTTCCATGTCGCGGTCGCCGCGCGCTTCGGCCCGGATGGCCAGAAGCATTACCGCCAGGGTGGTGACCTTAATGCCACCCGCGGTCGAAGCCGAGCCGCCGCCCACAAACATCAAGGCATCCTGGAGCAAGGTGGTGGCCGGGCGTTGAGCGGTCACGTCAAAGGTCGAGAAGCCGCCTGAGCGCGTGTTGACGCCTGCGAACAGCGTGTTCAACAGGGTCGAACTGGTTGAGTCCGTCTTTAGGGTGCCGGGGTTGTTCCATTCGAGGGCAGTGAAAGCGAGCCAGGCTATGCCTAGCAGCGCCAAGCAGAAACTGATTGTGAGTTTGGAATGGAGGGTCAGCAGCGAGGGGTGGCGCCAGCGTTTAGTTAGATCAAGGAGCACCGGGAAGCCGAGCGAGCCGACGAAAACCGCCGTCATGATTGGGGCCATTACCCACCAGTCGGAAGCGAATGGCTTCAGCCCTTCGACCGTTGGCACGAAGCCAGCGTTGTTGAAGGCCGAGACGCCGTAGAACAGCCCGTGCCACAGCGCCTGGCCGGGGCTTTCGCCCTCGACAATGAAGCGCGGGGTGAGGACCGCCATCAACATCAGTTCGGCCGCCACTGAGATGACCGCCACAGCCCGCACCAGCATGCCGACTTCCCCCAGCCTCGAAGTCCGAGTTTCCGATGCCGCCAACACCTTGGAGCGCAGCCCCAACCGTCTGGAGGCGGCCAGCGACAGCAGCGAGCCCAGGGTCATCACACCCAGGCCACCGACTTGGATTCCAGCCACAATCACGACTTGGCCGAAGCCGGACCAGTATTCGGCAGTTGGGACTGTGGTCAGCCCGGTGACACAAACCGCTGAGGTGGCGGTGAAAATCGCGTCGACGATCTTCGGTGGATAGGGCCCGGCCCGGGCGATAGGCAAGCTCAGCAGCGCCGCCACGACCAGGATCACCAGCGTGAACACCAGTACCGCGAGGCGGGCGGGCGAGGCGTGCGCTAGGCGCTCGCGAGCTTGCATGGCTTCACACTACCCACTTCCGCCACTACAGTGGTCCACAGCAACACCAGCCACTGTGGAGGCGCCCCCGAAATCTCCGAGCGAAGCTCGGATCTTTGCGCGGCGGCCCCCACGCCACGAGAGTCGGCTCATGTGGCAACGTTTTAGGCACGAAGGACATCTAGGAAGCTCAGTTATGGATTCGACACCGGCGTTCTTGACTGTGGCCGAAGTCGCCGCGACACTGCGGGTCTCGGACATGACCATCTACCGCCTAATCGCGGGCGGCGAGATGAGGGCTTTGAAAGTAGGCCGGTCCTATCGCGTCCCGGCCGAGGCCCTGGATGAGTGGCTGGCTGATGGCTCCAACTGGGAACAGGGCCAAACCGCCAAAGGTGCCTAATCCAAGGGCCGTCTAGAGGCACCCCACGAGATCTTTTCCCTAGGCTGCGCTCCGGGAAAATCTTTGCGCAGGCGTCCCGCGAGACAAAACTCGACTCATTTGTCAAAGTTGCGGCCACCAAGTGATCTAGGCTGCCGCTAACGGAACGGCTGGGGCCTGGCACCACCCGTTCCGTTCGCGGCGCCGTGCCCGAGGGCGGCGAGCGAGCCGAGGAGGTTGGCGGGCCGAGCAAGATCGCTGTATGCCGCTTCGACTAGGCGCCACCCTGCCGCCGGAGCCGGTCGGCTCTGGCGGTGAGTTTCGGCCCGACTCTGGTTGGCCGGTGTCAGGTCGGCCCGTGTTGGGTTGGTCCGCACACGGTTGACTCGGTTAGGCTCCCGGCGGCCCGGATGCCCCCGGTATTCGAGCCAGATTCGGCGCCCGGGCCAGCTTAGCCGCGGGCAACAATCGCAGCCGACCGGAGAGACTAAGGGGTTGATCGCTGGTGGTGGGAATCCAGCGTCAAGCACAATGAGCCGGAGCCAGGTTTGGTTCAGCGAATCAGTGTTTGCCCGCACTTGGTCAGCCCAGCGCCGCACGGTCTTGCAGCCATTGAAACTGGGCAGTTGTGCGATTTGAGCCCGGAAATCGGTGGCGGCGAGCAACGGATAGCGCCGACGCAGCAGGGCGTCACCGACTTGGACAGCGGCCAGGAAAGAGGCTTTAGCGGGGTCTGAGAACGTGCCGGGCAGGCGCGGGATTTCTCTCTGGCCGGGCCACCAGGGCCGATCGCCAGCCAAACGCAGGACTAAACAGGCCCAGCTATAGGCGGGATGCGTCATCGGCAGTTCGAGGTCGGATAGAGCCCAATGCGGTGGCAATTGGCGGACCCGGCGTGTGTGGATATCGCATCGTTTCGGAAAGTTGCCCCCGTGCGGGACTACCACTTCGACCGGCTGGTCGCGGGCGGGAACCAAGCTGTCCGGCAAGTCCACGCCCGCCAGCGCCAGAGCGGTAATGCCGGTGAGCATTGATCCGGCCGGGCAGGTGGCCAAAGCGGCGGCGGCGCGGGCCAACAAAGCTTCGCGGTCATCGCGCGGATGGGCGTCTAGATAGAGCCCGCGAGTCAAACGATAACCGTGACGGACCAGACAAGCGGCCTGGGGCCTGGTGAGGGTGCTGGTGCGGACAATCCGGCTCACCTGGCCATGGTGCCTGGCTCCGTGACCTGTCGCGGCGGCATCGACCGCCGTCTGTGGACAACTCAAACGCCGCCGGTGGAAAACCCCCGATATCACCCGGGATGATGACAGGACTGACGAGATCCCGCGACTGCGCTCCGCTCCGCTTCGCGCGGGATGACGGGGTGCGGCACCCATAGCGTCGGCGCATAGTCGGAGGATCTCACGCCTCAACCCGCCACGATGGCTGGGCTTGGTGATAGCGTTATGGGTATCTAAAGAGGGAGATCGCTATGTCCAGGGTCACTGTTAGCGTCGCAACTGCGCACAACCAGCTATCGCGTCTGATCGACCAGGCTGAGAGCGGCTATGACGTGGTCATTTCAAGGCGCGGCAAGCCGGTTGCGCGCCTGCAACCGGTCTCCGAGAGCCCGTCGGGTGGTAATGGCGCGGCGGCGCTGGCGGTGGTCCGGGAGGCGCGACGGGCGCGTCGCAATTGGACGACGCACGAAGAAATCCGCGAGCGTGTCGCGGCTGAGAAGGCGGCTTGGGACCGATGATCTACCTCGATTCGTCCTTCTTGATTGAGTTGGTCGAGGACCCCGGCCCGTGGGGCGCCGCCGCGGACGGGGCCCTGGCGGAATTGCCCGACGAGGTATTCGCGGTCACCCCCTTGGTGCTGATGGAGTGCCTCGTAGGGCCGCTCAAACAGAACGACTTCGACCTTGAGGACGCCTACAGGCAAGCCATCGCGGGGTTGCAGATGATTCCCCTGGACCAGCCGGTATTCGAGCGGGCCGCCAGGCTGCGCGCGGCAGCGAACGTCAAGACTCCCGAGGCGATCCACTGGGCGGCGGCCAAACTCGGCGGTTGCACCGCCCTGTGGACCGCGGACGGGCGCCTGGCGAAGGCTGCTGCCGGTTTCGCGGTCGACAAGTTCGCTGGCCTGCGGGGCGAACAGACCAGGGTCGGCGGGAGCCTCACGCCTCAACCCGAACAAGACCCCGAATAAGACCACGATCCCGGCCGCCAACCCTTGTGTCGCTCAGAACCGAGTGCTGGCGAAAAGCATTGGCTTTCGGGGGGGCTAGGCGAGGGCGGCTGCCGCAACTATGAAAATGACGAAAGCGAGCGAGGCGGCTAGGGCGATGTAGCCGAGGATCAATCCGGCCAGCGCCATGACCGCGAGGCTCCCCGACCAGCCTCATTCCTCGCCCGTGTCCGGGGTCTCTGCGCCCAGGGCGGCAGCTATGACCTCGTGGCAGCGCGCGAGGATGTCTGCGGGAACTGCCTCAACCACCTTGTGCGCCCTGACCGAGAGGTCGAACGCCCTGATCTGGGCGCAAAGGACAGCGCCTTGGGTTTTGGTCCGCCCGTCCAGCGGAACGTTGAGCGGGAACGGGCGCAGGCTGGACGTGATTGGACAGACCATCACTGTCGACGACATCTCATTGAACAACGAATTCGACACCACAAGCGCCGGTCGCCGGCCCTTCTGCTCGTGTCCTGCAGCCGCATCCAGGTAGAGCCAGACAATCTGCCCGGCCCGGAGCGTCACCGCCTGACTCCGGGCGGACGCAGCGGACATTGCTGGCGATCCTTTTGCGGCATCGCGGCAACAGGCGGCCGGGCGGGGCGGTAAGATGCTTTGCCAGTGTCTCCGCGTCACGCGGAGCGAACTCAGCATGTACTAGCAGAACTGTGAGGGCTCTATGGGGTCGGTAATAAAGAAGCGCCGCAAGCGGATGGCGAAGAAGAAGCACCGCAAGTTGCTGCGCAAGACCCGGCATCAGCGGCGCAACAAGAAGTAGCGCCCGCGGCGGTCCTCCAACCGACTGCTTTCTGAGACGAGTCCGCGTCATTCAGCGGGCGCGAACACCCTCCCAGTAGCTTGGGTGGCTCCGATAAACACAACCCAACGGAGGAACCACTCATGACGCAAACACTACCGCCGCCGACCGGTACCATCTCTGACTCGCTGGCTGACTTGCGGCAGGGAACTTGGTTGATCGATCCCCGCCATTCATCCGTCCATTTCGAGGTCGCGCACGCCTATATCGCCCGGATTCACGGAATCATCCCGGTTTCCGGTGGCGCTATCTCGGTCGGAGAGGACTTAGCCAACTCCAGCGTCAACTTGGCCTTTGAGCCGGCCGGGGTCTACACCGGCCTGGGCGAACGCGACGACCGTCTGCGCGGGCCCAACTTTTTTGATGTCGACACCTTCCCGGTCTGGAGTTTCCGATCGACCGCTATCAGCGGCAAAGGCCACGACTTGTTGGTCCGGGGTGATCTCACCGTTCACGGCGAAACCGCCGCGGTGCAATTCGACGCCCAGTTCACCGGCGTCGACGAATCGCGGGACGGCGCTCCGGTGGCCGGATTCATTGCCAAAGCCAAGATTGACCGCCGCGATTTCGGCCTCACCTGGACGGCCGAACAGGCTGGCAGTCACGTCCGCACGGGGCACACTGTCTCCGTGGACATCTACCTGGTCGCCAGCCCGGTTGGGCCGAGTTGGGAAGACGTGGTGGTGGAGGTCTTCGACGTCTAAGCAGCCCGCCTAGGGACCCGCCAGCGTGAGGGGGTTCGATGCCGCCTGGGCGGCATCGGCCCCCTTTCTAGTTAGCGGCGGCGGCGCCGGAAGCCGCGGACCGAGCGTTGGACGACCACCCAAATTGCCCACACGGCGCCAACCCGCGAGGCGGCGCGAATCGACCGGCGAACGGCGCGGCGCTTGTCGCGGAACTCGCGGACCGGCCAACGGTGCTCGCGGCAGTAGCGGCGCAGACGGCGATCCGGGTTGATGCCGCAAGGGTGGCCAACTAAATCGAGTAACGGAATGTCGTTGGCCGAGTCGCCGTAAGCGTAGGAGGCGGGCAAGTCAACTCCGCGCTCGGCGGCGAGCGCCAGGGCGGCTTCCGCTTTGGCTGGACCGTGGAGCAGGCCACCGACCAGTTCGCCGGTGAAAGAGCCATCGGCGGCTTCCAGGCGGGTCCCCAAGCCGCCGGTCGCGCCGACCCTGGCGGCAACCAGATCCACCACCACAGTCGGTGAAGCTGAAATCAGCCAAACCTCGTGGCCTTTGGCCAAGTGCTGGTCGACTAGGTGCTTGGCGCCTGGGAACACGCGCCCGGAAAGAACCTCATCCCAGACCTGCTCGGCCACGCCGACCATTTCGGCGACCGACTTGCCCTCAATCGCGCTCAGCGAACGGGTCTTCGTAACCGAGACGGACGAGGCGGACTCGCCGAACAGGTTGTAACGCAAATTCATGCGCCAGGCTTTGACAATGTCGCGCACCGAGATGAAACCGCGCCGGTAGAGCCCAATCCCTAGTTGGAAGACGCTGGCACCGCGCAAGATGGTGTTGTCAACATCGAAGAAAGCCACGACTTTAGGGCGGGGAGGGCTTGCCGACTCGCCCGCCGGAGCGGGGTTGCCAGCCAGCGGTGCCAAACCGGGTGATTCGCTCACCTAAGTCCTTCGTGGTCGGGACATTGACAAATGAACCGAGTGCTGTGGACTCGGAGCCTGCCCGGCCGAGGACCCTACCGTGTTGGCACGGTGGGAGCGAAGCTCCCCGAGCGGAAACGCGGCAAGAAAGCACGGCGCGGGCGCCTAGGCGAGCGTTCTCCAACGCTCTGCCTAGCTAGATGGCCAGACCTAGTATGACCGGGACCGCCTCCCGCCCGCCAATCGTGCCGGTGAAACGTCCAATTGGACCTTCCGGGCGGCGGCATTCAGACTAGAAGGATGGCCGAGCCGCGAACCACCATTCATCTTGTCCGCCATGGCGAAGTCCACAATCCTGACGCAGTGCTCTACGAGCGCCTGCCCGGCTACCATCTGTCCGACCGCGGCCGTCTGATGGCCGAGCGGGTGGCGCGGCATTTCGCGGCGACCAGTTCCCCGCCCGTCGATTTGTTGGTGGCAAGCCCGTTGGAGCGGGCG
>JAIRNM010000254.1 GCA_031258055.1 Bifidobacteriaceae bacterium | reverse complement strand
GGGGACATTCAACCCGGCCAGGTCGGCCCGAATCGCGTCGATCAGGTCGGCCGGGCAGCGGTTGGCGATCACACCGATCACCTTGGCGTGGCGACCTTCGATGGTGGCCGTCGCCAATTTGGCCGATGCCGTGATCTGTTCCGGCGTCCAGCGTTGGCCTGGCAGCACCAGCAGCACCGGCGCCCCCAGGTTGGCGGCGATGTCGGCGTTGAGGGACAGTTCCTCGCCGCCGGGCACGTCGGTGTGGTCAGAGCCGACCACTACGACGAAGTCGCACATGGCCTTGAAAGACTCGAACCGTTCCATGACCAATTCCATGGCCGCTTCCGGGTCTTCATGGAAGTGCTGGTAGGTGGTGCCGACGCGGACCGGGCGATCAGCCTCGATGGTGTCGCGAGTCTTGAGCAGATCAAGCACATGGTCGGTGCCGTCGGCGTGGCGCAGGACGGGCCTGAACACGCCGACGCGTTCGTAGGAGCGGCTCATTTCCTCAATCAGGCCGACCGCCACAATAGACTTGACCGCATCGCGGTCAGTCGAAGCAAGAAAAACTGAACGTGCCACCTGTTGAACGCCTTTCTTCAATGAAGGGAGCATTTTTCTTGGCGCTTTTCGCACCAACTCTTCTAGTGTACCTAGGACTTCCGACCCTTCCCAACCCGGCTTCAGTAAGGAGCATTACCTTCCGTGACTAATTCCTTACCTACTGCTAAGCCAGTCTTGGTGGTTGACTTCGGCGCCCAGTATGCCCAGCTTATCGCTCGGCGTGTGCGTGAAGCCCACATCTACTCTGAGATCGTCCCTCACACTTGGACAGCCGAGCGAATCCTGGCGAAGAATCCAGCGGCGGTCATCTTGTCTGGTGGCCCCGCCTCCGTCTTCGAACCCGGCGCTCCCCGCTTAGAACCGGGCCTGTTGGGAGCGGGTGTGCCTGTTCTTGGCATCTGCTACGGGTTTCAAGCCATGGCCCTGGTTTTGGGCGGCGATGTCGACCAAGGATCGAAAGGCGAATACGGCTCGACCGCCGCTTCGGTGGGTTGCCCCGGTGGTTTGCTGGCCGGGTCGCCGGAGGGGCAGACGGTCTGGATGAGCCACGGTGTGGCGGTGAGTCGGCCACCGGCTGGGTTCACAGTGCTGGCCTCGACCGAGGGCGCGCCGGTGGCCGCCTTCGAGGACCGGGCCCGGCGGCTCTATGGGTTGCAGTGGCATCCCGAAGTTCACCACACGCCGTTGGGCCAAGCGGCGTTGGAGAACTTCCTCTACCGCGAAGCGGGACTCAAACCGAACTGGACAACCGGCTCAATTGTGGCTGAACAGGTCGCGTCTATTCGTGAGCGGGTCGGTTCGTCCCGGGTCATCTGCGGTTTGTCTGGCGGCGTTGATTCATCGGTCGCGGCGGCCCTGGTCCAGCGCGCCGTGGGCGATCAGCTAACCTGCGTCTTTGTTGATCACGGGCTGCTCCGCCAAGGCGAACGCGAACAGGTCGAACGCGATTTCGTGGCTGTGACCGGCGCCCGGCTGGTGGTTCACGACGCTTCGGACGTCTTCTTGCGCGCCTTGGATGGAGTGGTCGACCCAGAAGCCAAGCGCAAGATCATTGGCCGGGAGTTCATCCGCGCCTTCGAGGCTGCCGCCCGTGAAGCGGTCGGGGAGCCGGACGCACGCGCCGGTGCGGACGTGGGCGCGGTCAACGACGCGGTCGCGGGGGCGGATACGGCCGCCAATGCTGCCGCAGGCGCCGGTGCGGATGTGGGTGCGGTCAACGACGCGGTCGCGGGAGCGGATACGGCCGCCAATGCTGCCGCACGCGCCGGTGCGGACGTGGGCGCGAGAGCGGCGGGGGAAGTCAAGTTCCTGGTTCAGGGCACCCTCTATCCTGATGTGGTTGAGTCCGGCGGCGGTGAGGGCGCTGCCACCATCAAGTCGCACCACAACGTTGGCGGTCTGCCGGATGACATGAAGTTCGAGTTGGTCGAACCGCTCCGGGCGCTATTCAAAGACGAGGTCAGGGCCGTTGGCTCGGAGTTGGGCCTGCCCGATTCAATGGTCTGGCGTCAACCGTTTCCTGGCCCCGGATTGGGTATCCGCATTGTCGGAGCGGTGACCAGGGCGAGGTTGGAAACGATTCGCCGGGCGGACGGCATCGTGCGCGAAGAACTGACCCGGGCCGGTCTGGACCGTGAGATCTGGCAGTGCCCGGTGGTGCTGCTGGCGGATGTGCGCTCGGTTGGCGTTCAGGGCGACGGGCGCAGCTACGGCCACCCAGTGGTGCTGCGGCCAGTTAGCTCCGAGGACGCGATGACGGCGGACTTCTCACGCCTGGACTATGACCTGTTGTCGCGCATCGCCGGGCGCATCACCGGCGAGGTGCCCGAGGTTAACCGCGTCGTCTTGGATGTGACCTCGAAGCCGCCCGGCACCATCGAATGGGAATAGCCGTACCGGTCGCATTCACTACGCCATTAATCGCAGTCCGAATCATTGAGTACGCTGTTTTGTGCGAGTTCCCGGTTCGATCGATGCTCTGACCTGGGCAAACACAAAAGGGAGCATCGAGGAATGGCGTACTCAATCGAAAACACCGCGAGGAATGGCGTACTCGATGACGGTCAGCGTGAGGAACGGCGTACTCGATGCTGGCCGTCGTGAGGAATGGCGTACTCAGTCGAAAATACCGCGAGGAATGGCGTACTGGATGAATGTGCCGGATCCAGCCGATATGCGGTCGGGGGTTATCAGTCGGGCACGAAACTCCGGGGTTAGCTTTTGGGGCGGCG
>JAIRNM010000253.1 GCA_031258055.1 Bifidobacteriaceae bacterium | reverse complement strand
CCCTCGTCGGCGCCAAGCAGCCAAGCGGCAGCCGCTCGGTTGGCCGCGAACGCGGCCTGGGCGCGCTCGTCCCAGAAGTAGAGTTGCACCGTTGCCAGTCCTTCGAACGCGGTCAGTGCCGTCTTCGCTTCGCGCCAGTTGAGTTCGCCCCAGCCGATGTCGAAGTGCTGGTGGATGCGGACCGACGGATCCGGCGGGTTGAGCACAGTGCGCTCTGGCCTAAATGAATCCGCCAAGTGGAGATGGTCCACGCGGCCCGCCGCGGCCGCCAGTTGCTCGGTGATTGATCCGCCCAGGTAGAAGGTGTGGGGCAGGCAGTGCAGGTAGCCGAGCGCCGGATGGGCCGCCTCTTGCAGGAGGGCCAGGGCGCCGACGGTTGTCTCGATGAAATCGCCCGGGTGCGGTTCAACCCTCAGCGCCAGACCGTGCCGTTCAAACAGCGGTGCGAGTTCGTCCCAGGAACGTAGCCAAGCGGATCGGCCGGGTCCTGGCTGATCTGGGTCGCCGGTTAACTCTGTGTTGATCCGGCTGGCGCCCAGTTCGACGGCGGCTTCGACGCCTTGGCGGAACCACGCGACCGCTTGTGAGCGGACGGCAGCGTCCGGGCTGGCCCATTCTTGGATCACCGCTACCGACTCGATCGGGGCTCCAGCCGAGAGCGCCCGGCGGCCGAGGGCCCGGAAGTCCCCCGAGCCAAGAGCCACCGGTCCGTAGGCCGGAATGATGTCAGGCCGGTTTCCCAGTTCAACGCCGTCGTACCTAGCCGCCGCGGCGGCGGCTAGGGCCTGGTCCACCGGTTGGTCAGCCATCAACGCCGGGTCCAACAGTATCTGTACAGTCACAGTGATCTCCTCATCTATTCTGCCCGCCTGTCCTAGAAAGCCCCACGAAATCTCGCCCTTCGGTCGGATCTTTGCGCGGCGAGACCCCGCGAGGCAAAACTCGGCTCATTTGTAAAAGCTGCGGTCACCAAGTGATCTAGTGGCACCTCGCGAGGTCTTTTCAAAGCTACTCGCCGGGAGAATAGCTCGCGGGGATGATCACGGCTTTGCCTTCCACCCGGCGGTCTTTTAGCGCCGTGATCGCGTCATTGATCCCAGCCAACGGCCAGGTCATGATCTCTGGCAGGCGTACCGTCCCGGCTGCCGCCATTCCCACGATGGTCGCGAGGTCGTGGCGGCTGCCGGAACGGATGCCGTGAATGACCGCTTCTTTGTGAGAAACCTCGGCGAAGTCGGCGTTGGGCACAATGGCATAACCGGCCAAGATGTACTTGCCGCGGGGACCGAGAGCTTTGACCCCGTCGTTGAACACCGCGGGCGAGCCCGTCGCGTCGATTACCGCGTCGAAGCCGCCGCGGGTTTCGCCGATGGCGCCGAACACCTCGTAGCCCCAACGCTGCGCGGCGGCGCGGCGGCGGGGCGAGCGCTGGGTCATTTGCACGTCGACGCCGTTCGCCCGCAACATCTCGGCGCTGAGGAGGCCTATTGGACCGGCCCCCAGGATGAGGACGCTCGCGGGTTCACGCGTCATGGCCACGCGCACCGAGTTCGCCGCTGTCGCACCCGCGTCCACCAGCGAAGCCGCCTGAGGGCCGGTTAGCCGCGCTGGCACTTCGAGCAGTTGGGCGGCGTGGACCAGCAGGCAGTCGGCATATCCTCCCCATACGCCGAACACGCCCGTGTCAGAAACCACATTGGCGCAGAGCCGTTCGTTCCCGGCCAGGCATTCTTGGCAATGGCCGCAGCCGGTGAACAGTGTGATGACGACTCGCTTGCCCAACCACTCGCTGGCGGCTCGCCCCGCCTCCACGACGGTGCCAGCGGGCTCATGGCCAAGAACGAAGGGCAGGTCCGGCCGGTAGGAGTGGCCCTCCATGATGTGGAGGTCGGTGCCGCAGATGCCACAAGCCTCGACTTTGATGATCACGTCATCTGGCCGCTCCAGGCGCGGTCGGGGCGCCTCCTCGATGCTTAGCTGGTCGGTCGGTATGCGCCTGAGCATGGCGGCCCTCATCGTGGTACTCAAGATCACTCCTTCGGGATTTCGTCGGCTGGCTAGCAACTATATCAGCGAGTTGCAACACACGCAACGTAGTATTCTTGCAGGCCCTGAACTATGTTGACTTGCCAGGCACAATACCCTACAGTCGAGCCAGCGGCTGAACACTGTGTCAATATTGGTGGTGCTTTAGCCGCAACAAGTTTACCTAAAGACTACAGACCGCGACGAAGCGACACTGGAGGCAATTATGATCTACCGACTTCGACCATTAGCTCTGACGCTGACCGCCTTATGCGGGCTAACGCTGACCGCTTGCGCCACCTCCGGCACGGGCAACAAAAACACCGACGACGTATCCCCCGCCGCTGCGGGCGCCGTCGGCGACTCCTGTGAACCCTACGGGGACATCACCATGACCGTGGGCTTTTCCGAGGCGAGCGAATCCATTGGGGCGGGCTTCGCCAAACTGGTGGAGGAATTCGAAGCTGCTAACACCAACGTCACAATAGATCTTCAAGCCAAGGAATGGGCGTCCTCCCAGCAGACGATCCGCTTAGTCATGTCCGGCGACGACCCGCCGGACGTGATGCAGGGCAACGAGGGCTGGTCGATCGACGGGGCACTGTGGCAAGCCGGCCTGATCGCCAATCTGGACGCCTATGCCGAGTTGTACGGCTGGGTGGAAGAGTTCCCGGAGTCGGCGCTGACGGTCAATCGTTTCTCCGCTGACGGCACCGTTCTGGGGGAGGGCAACTTGGTCGCCGTGCCGCAGGCGATCCAGTATGTGGGTGTCTTCTACAACAAAGATGTCCTGGCTGAGTTGGGTGTGGATGACGTTTCGGTCTTGGATGACCAAGGCAAGTTCATGGAGACCATTCAGGCCGCCAAAGACGCCGGACGCGTACCGGTGGTGCTCGGAAACTCCGAGAAGTGGCCCATGCTCCACAACCTCTCGCTGTTCAACGGCTGGTACGACGAACCAGACGTGATTGATGCCTGGGTCTTCAACACCCCTGGCGCCACCTATGACACCCCTGGGCGCCTCAAGGGCTCACAGGACCTGGTTGACTGGGCGGAAAAGGGCTATTTCAACGCCGACTCCCAGGCACTGACTTTGGCGGACGCGACGGCGCGGTTCGTCGAGGGCGACTCGCCGTTCTTCATCACCGGCACCTGGTCGCTGGGCGACGTCTACGCCGGTCTAGGCGACAAGGCTGGCTTCATGCTGTGGCCGACCAACGCTGATGGCTTGCATCGCGCCGTTGGCGGGTACTCGCTGCCGTTCACCATGTCCACCAAGACGGAGTACCCGGATTGTGCGGCGGCCTTTATCGACTTCGTGACGGCCAGCCAGGCTGCTATCGACGCGCAGATTGAGGCCGGACGCCCATCCGCCACCAAAGCCGGGGCCGAAGCGCAAGTCGACAACCCGATGCTGGCCCAAATGATCGCCGAATATGAGCGTCTGAACGCCGACGACGGGCTGTTCACCTGGGAGGACTGGCCCACGCCGACTATGGGGAATCTCATGATGTCGGAGGCGCAGCGCCTCTATGTGGGGGAGATCACTCCCCAGCAGTACAACACCACCATTCAGGAAAACTGGGACGAATACATGGCGACGCGCTAAGCGGCGCCCGGACTCGCTAGTCGGGTGTGGCGCCCCAGCTAGCGAGTCCGACCAGCCAGCTTCCGCGCAAGACCACTGAAACGAATCAACCAACCAGCCACCGAAGGGACATTGAAAGAGTCACCATGGACAAAGTAATCATCACCGTCACAGTCGACAGCTCCATGTCATACCCGGGATTTGGAGGCATGCCGCCCATTGACGACGTCGCCGCGCAGGCCGCCCAATACATCGGCGCGATCGACGCTGGCGCCTCCTTGGTCCACCACCACGGCGTTCACTACCTTGAGAACTCCATCCAATCCGACGGACGTCAGCTATCGAAGACGGATTTCGACGGATGGGCTGAGCTGACTCGGCTGATCCGTTCCGAACGTGATGCTGTCATACAGTTCGGGATAGCCAGCGCCCGGCTGGAGGAGAAGGTCAAGCTGATGAGTCTTCGTCCCGAGATGATGTCCTATGCCTTCAATGTCCACGACGAATATTTCCGGCCGGACCCGGCGCTGCCCGCCAATGAGCAATACGCGGTCCACACACGACCAGAGCTTGAGGCTTTCTGCCGAGCCGCGCTGGAGCACGGTGTCAAACCGGAGGTTGAGTCCTTCTACACCGGCGCCTTTTGGAACCTGGAGTTCATCCG
>JAIRNM010000321.1 GCA_031258055.1 Bifidobacteriaceae bacterium | reverse complement strand
GACCGGCGCACCGGTCGGATTCTACGGCGACGTGGTCGCGTGCGCTAAAAAAGACCTCAAAGCGGGCGACATCCTCGACGGTGAAGGCGGATACCTGGCCTGGGGGAAACTCGTCTCCGCCAAGACGTCGACCGCTCAGGGCTGGTTGCCCATGGGGCTGGCCCACCAGGTGCGGCTCACCACTGACACTGCCGCTGGCGAGATTATTCGTGCGGCCGACGTCGAATTCGGGCCGCAGTTCAGCCAAATCTTGAGTTTGCGCAAAGAAACCGCTTCGCTGCTTGGCGAAGCGACCTAACGACTCAGACCACCACACATATATGCGAGGAAAGGAATCAACCGACATGGCCAAGACCAATGGAGTTCGAGGAGCCGTCGCCGCTGCGGCCGCCGCGCTGATTGCAATTAGCGGGTGCTCCGATTCTGGTGAAGACGAACCTGGAGAGGGTGCCCCTATGTTTTTGTCAAGTCGCGGGGGCGGGTGTTGGGGGTTGGTAGAGGCAGCCGTCGCGGAGCATGGCATAGATGACGTCGCAGCGTCTGCGGGCTAGGGCGATGAGGGCTTGGTTGTGGCGTTTGCCTTGGGTTGTTTTGCGGTCGTAGTAGGCGCGGGAGACGGGGTCTCGCAGGGCCGCGAAGGCTGATAGGAACATTGCGCGTTTGAGTCGTTTGTTGCCGCGTTTGGAGGCTGTTTCGCCGCGGATTGATGTCCCGGAGCGGCGGGTGACGGGCGCGAGCCCGGCGTAGGCTGCGAGGTGGGCGGCGGTGGCGAAGTGTTTGCCGGCGGTCTCGGCGATGAACACGGCTGCGGTCCTGGTCCCGACGCCTGGCATCGAGCCCAGGATCAGCCAAAGAGGGTGGGCCTCCACCAGGTGTTCGACCTGGGCGGCGACGTCGTCGCGTTGGGCGCGTAGGGCGCGTAGCTGGGCGGCCAGGTGGGGTAGGACCACGCGGGCGGCGTTGGTGCCGACCACGGTGACGGTTTGGGCGTCGAGCGCGTCGAAAACGTCGGCGGCGAGGCGTTTGAACATTCTGGGCGCGTGTTTCTTCAGTTTCGTCTCGACACGGCGCCGACCAGCCTGGCGCAGACTTGCCGGTGTGGGGTATGCCTCGACCAGGTCGAGGACGGCCGGGTGGTCCAAGTGTTTCCCGAGGACGCGTTCCAAGGCGGGGTGGATCTGGGTGAGCAGGCCCCTGATCCGGTTTGAGGTGGCGGTGATCTGGGCGGCTAGGTCTTGGTCGAACCCGCAGAGCATGGACAGCTCGGCGGCATCCTCGTCTTGGAGGCCGACCGAGCGCAGCGTGTGCGGCATCGTGCGGGCTGTCTCAGCGATGATGGCGGCATCCCTAGCGTCGGTTTTGGCCTCGCCGGGGTGCAGGTCCGCGACGCGGCGCATCGTCAACCCTGGCAGGTAGGCGACCTGACAGCCGATATTCAAACCGACCGCGACCGGCAGAGCCCCGATGGTCGCGGGTTGGTCCACGACCAGCAGCACCCGCCCGCGCCCGGCCAGCTTGCCGAGGATCGAGCGGAGCTTGCCCTCGTCATTCGGCAACGCCTTGTCCAGCAGTTTGTTCCCGGCGCGGTCCAACGCGACGGCGTGGTGGTCCTTCTTGCCGACGTCTATCCCGAGGTAGACGTCCACTTGTGTTGTGCTCTGGTCGGCCAACACGGCTCCTTCCAATCGAACGGGCTGGCCGTAGCCTTGGCTCCAAGCGTCACATCCACGTTACAACGGCACTGAACACTCACACCCCTCACGGTGGCGCGGCGCGGTCTTGCCCCTATCAGCGATCACCTGTCACCGACCAGGCTCGGTGACAACACCCCCCAGATCATTGACTACAACAGGGGCAAACAATCATGCCGAGCCCGGCAGGCCAGCAACCCCAGTTCCGGGGCTACCTACAAAGTAACGGGTGATCCGCGATACCGCGCCCATCAACCCCCAGCTCAAGCCACGCCCGGCGGGAACGGGTCGGCCCGAGGTCCGCGCCGCCGTGCTTCTTTGAGCCACCCACTACGGTGGGCGCGATGCCGTCTGCTCCAGCTGCCCACTGCCAAGCGCCAGGCCAGCCCTCGGCCGCCATCAAGGGGTAAAGAGCCTGGCCGACGGTCGGTGGTCTGCCGACCGGCTCTGGCCACTCGAAATGCGCGAAGAACCGGGGCCGCATCGCCACGAGGATGAACCGCGGCCTTAGCTGTGGCACCCCGTACCAACTGGCTTGCAAGAGCTTCCAATCCGTCTCATAGCCCATCGAATGCAACGCCCGCAGGATTGACGCGCGGTACATTTCGAAACGGGGCGAGGCCAGTCCCTTGACGTTCTCCAGCATCACGGCCTCCGGTTGCGCCTGGCGAACCAACTCCAACGCCCTCGGAAACAGATCCCTCTCATCCTCCGGGCCGAGTTGTTTCCCAGCGACGCTGAACGGGGGACACGGCACCCCTCCGGCCAATAGCGCCACACCGCGGTAGCATGACGCGTCGAACTCCAAGACGTCCGTCTCCACTACCTCCCAAGCAGGTCGGTTCAAGCGCAACGTGGCTGCAGCGTCGGGATCAATCTCCACAGCGCAAACATGGGATAGTCCCGCCATCTCCAGTCCGGACGATTGGCCGCCGGCCCCGGCGCATATCTCCAACACGGTCGCGTCGCTGCAGGGCATGTGACTATCCTCTCAGATCACCGCGAGTCAGCCGG
>JAIRNM010000295.1 GCA_031258055.1 Bifidobacteriaceae bacterium | reverse complement strand
GTCGACGAAGCAGCCGACGGCGCTGCCGTCAGCTCTACCGGCAGCCTTGCCGTGACAACGCGAAAATCATTCAGTTGCTGCTGCCAAGCGAGGCGATTGTCATCGAAGGTGCCTTGGCGCAGCCGGTCCTGGCGGATCAAAGCCAGGTCTAAGTCGGCCAGCGTGATGACCGGCTCGTCGGCGAAGCGCGGCCCTTCCGCCAACCGTTCGCCGCGCTCGAAGATGCTCGTCTGACCGTCCCAACTGAGGTCCGTTGAGGACTCCCCCTTGCCGGCGGCGGCGTAAACATAGCCGCAGATGAGCTTGGCAGATTGGGCTTCCGCCAGGGAGCGTCGCTCCCGCGCCTTGGCCACGGTAATGGGGCTGCCAGACGGGTTGACGATGACTTCAGCTCCCGCCAAGGCGGCCTCGGCGCCAGGGCTGATCGGCACCCAGAGGTCTTCGCAGATTTCGATGCCGAGGCTAAACCCGGACCGTGTAGTTGACTGAGAGTTGGCATTAGGCCCGGGCCATTCGATCCGGAAGACTTGTTTCGGGCTGATCGCGAACTCTTGGCCCAGGATTTCGATGAATCCGTTCGCCTCCAGCCCGGAGGCGAACTGCCTGTGCTCGTAGAACTCGCGGTAATTCGGCAGGTAGGACTTAGGCACCGCGCCCAAGACACGACCGCCGACGATTACAGCAGCGCAGTTGTAGAGGCGCTGCCTCCAGCGCAGAGGCACTCCGACCACAATTGCTGCTGGTAGGTCGGCCGTCCGGGCCGCCAGACTGTGTAGAGCCCGCTCGGCCCCTTCCAGGAGGACTGACTGCATGAACAGGTCATCGAGCGAGTAGCCGGTCAGGCCCAGTTCTGGGAAGACAGCCAAGGCGGCGCCGAGGCCAGCCGCCCGCCTAGCTTGATCGGCTATCGCTTCGGCGTTGGCGGCCGGGTCGCCTAGCCGAACTGGGAGCGAGCAGGCGGCGACCCGGACGAAACCCGCTGCGACGGCATCGTGATCCACCAAACCAGTGTCCCAGATCACCAGCCACGCCTACGCGACGCGGTCCGGACACACGGCGAAGCCTGGCGGGTCGGCTAGTTCAGGCGAAGGCAGCCGCCAGTGCCAAGTCGAGGGCGCGGGTGAATAACGTCTCGCGCTCCTCGGAGGTCATGTCGCGGCCGGGTACGACCAGGTGATCAGACACGGTCAGCACAGCCAAGGCCGCCCCGCCCTCAGCCGCGGCCACTCCGTAGAGGCCGGCCGCTTCCATCTCCACACCGAGAACCCGGTGCGCTTCCAAGGCTTCCATCGCGCCCGGTGCTTTGAAGTAGAAGTGATCCTCAGACAAGATGGTGCCGGTCTTGACCAGCGGGTCGCCGAGAGCGGCAGCCACTGCCGCGGCCGCCATTGGGAAATCGGCGACGGCGGAGAAATGAACCGAGGGGATGCGCAGTTCGTTCATTGAGCTGGTCGTGTGAGCGCCGACCGCCACGATCACATCGCCGCGCGCAACTTCAGGCGATATGCCGCCAGCCGTACCGACTCGGATGATCCGTTCAACGCCGAAGAAACGGTAAAGCTCGGTCGCGTAGAGCGAAATTGACGGCATGCCCATGCCGCTGGCCATGATCGACAGCCGTTTGCCGTCCACGGTGCCGGTATAAGCCCTGATCCCGCGCACATCGGAAATGACCTTCGGTTCTCTCAGGACTAGCTTGGCCATGCGGTCGGCCCGGTAAGGATCGCCTGGCATGATCACGGCGGGGGCGAAATCGCCCGGTTCTGCTGAAATATGTGGTGTAGCCATGAGCCCACCCTAACGCCCCGCTCCTGGGACCAAAACCGCCCCCTGGACTGGTTCCACCGCCGGTTCCAAAGCCTGGGTTGGCGCCATCCGCAGACAGTCCCACCGATGACGCAAACCCCAACTTCCAATGGTCTACACGCAGACGGTCAGAGGCCTGGCCGGTGACCGCGCCGGACTGAAGACAAGCTGCGCCCGTCGTCTCCCCGCCGACCGGAGCTACGCTCTGATCAGCGGGAAGACGGGCGGCAGGGAGCCCAACAGAAGGGAAGTGCGGCGGACTTTATGACAGGGTGCGCCGCCTTAGCCTCAGACCAATGCCTAGAGCAATGGCGCCAATGGCCAAGCCCGTCAGCGCGATCAGATCAGATGATCCAGTGATCGGCAGGGAACCGGCCCTGGCTTTGCCGTCGGCTCCGGCCTTGCCGTCGGCTCCGGCCTTACCGTCAGTCCCAGCTTTGCCACCGGACCCGTCTATGCCGTCGGCTCCGTCTCCTCCGCCACCAGCGGCGGTGATCGTGAGCGGGATGGTAACGGTCGTCCCTGTCGGCTGCGCCACCAGCGTCAACACCTGGCCGCCGCTGACGCCGTCCGGGAGGGTGATGGAAACCTCGCCAGCGGCATCGGACAAGGTGAATTCACCCAACGGTGACCCGGCGACGAATGCCTCCAGAGTCGTGTTGGCCGGTGCGCCAAGCGAATGAATATCCAGCCGTGAGACCGTCATGTCCAGAACAGCGCCCTCATCGACCGCGTCCCCAGAGACAAAATCAATATCTCCGATCGGATCG
>JAIRNM010000260.1 GCA_031258055.1 Bifidobacteriaceae bacterium | reverse complement strand
CGGCGGCGGGCTGGCGGCGGCGGGAATGGAGCCTAGAACGGTTAAAGCCAACGCCGTGGCGGTCGGCAAAGCGAGATAACGGCGAAACTGAGCGGCAGAAATAGCCATCTGTCTAAAATCCTTCGGTTGCAGGGGAAGAAACACGCAACTTGTCAATTACATCATCTTGGCGCCAATAAGCAAAGCTGGGAAAGGCGTTTTCGGTGAACTCTTGCTAGGCCAAGGAGGCCTGGCCAACGAGATCCTGCGACTGCGCGTGGGATGACGTGGGCGGACCGGCGCCGGATGACGGGGTTGCCTGATGCGGGAGGACTTGAGTGGGGCGTAATCGCGCCGGTCGCATCCAGCCGCCCGAACGGCGGCGCGGGCTTGGCGAGCGCCGTCCGATTGAGGCAAGCTTGTGGGGTGAGCTTTCTGGACGCCGGAAAGGCTGATCCGCTCCGCTTCCCCGCCAACCAGGTGCCGGGGGTGCGGCTGGCGGGCGATGGCATAGATGTCGCGGTGTGGGCGGCCCATGCCACCAAGGTGGAGCTTTGTCTGATTGAGGGCCCACACACACTAGACCAGACCGAACGGCGCTTCGAGTTGACCGGGTCAACCGGAGGAATGTTCCACGGGCACGTTCACGGCATCGGCGCTGGACAACGTTACGGGTTTCGGGCCCACGGACCCTGGGATCCCTCCGCCGGCCACCTCTACAACCCAAACAAATTGCTGCTCGACCCCTACGGCCGCGGGATAGACGGCTTGCCGGTGCTCTCGCCGGCGTTGCACTCCCACCGGACCGACGCGAACTTGGGGCCGTCAGTTTCGCCGTGGGAACCGGACCAACGCGATTCGGCGCCGTATATGGCCTATTCGGTGGTGACGGACGAATCCTTTGACTGGGGCGGGGTGCGCCGCCCAGCTATTCCTTGGGAGCACACTGTCATCCTGGAAGGCCACGTCCGGGGTATGACGATGACGCGCGAAGCGATTCCCGCCCACTTGCGGGGCACCTATGCGGGGTTGGCACATCCTGTCTCGGTTGCCCATTTGAAAGACCTGGGCGTGACCGCGATTGAACTGCTGCCGATCCACGCCTGTCTGTCCGAACCACACCTAACCGAGCAGGGCTTGGTTAATTACTGGGGCTATTCGACGCTGTCCTTCTTCTCCCCCAACCCGCGTTACGCCACCGCCGAGTCGCGCCAGGCCGGGCCAGAGGCCGTTGCCCGGGAACTCAAAGGGATGATTTCAATCCTCCACCAAGCCGGCATTGAGGTCCTGCTCGACGTGGTCTACAACCACACCTGTGAGGTCGGCTTGGGCGGCCCCACAGTTTGTTGGCGCGGATTGGACAACCTTTCTTGGTACCTCTTTGACGGTTCCGTCCCGGCCCGCTACGCGGATGTCACGGGCACGGGGAATACCTTGGACTTCAGGCGGGCTCAGACCGTCGAGATGGCGTTGGACTCGCTGCGGCATTGGGCGCGGGAGTATCAGGTGGACGGTTTCCGCTACGACCTGGCGGTAACGCTGGCACGGGACTATTCCGGCTTCGATCCCTTCCATCCTTTCCTGGTGGCGCTACAAACCGATCCGGTTCTGCGCGAGCTCAAGCACATCGCTGAGCCTTGGGACGTGGGGCCGGGCGGCTGGCAAACCGGCGCCTTCCCCGCGCCGATCGCTTCCTGGAACGACTCCTTCCGGGGCGACGTGCGGTCGTTCTGGCTGGCCGGGCCGAAAGAAATCGCCGCCGCCCGTTCCGCGCCTTCCGCCCGCGACCTGGCGACCCGTTTTTCTGGTTCGGCCGATCTGTTTTCCCGCTCAGACCCTCTGGGCGAGCACGGTCCCATGGGCTCGATCAATTTTGTGACCGCCCACGACGGCTTCACGATGCGAGACTTGGTCTGCTTCGACTACAAGCACAACCAGGCGAACGGCGAGAACAACCGCGACGGCTCCAACGACAACCGGTCCTGGAACCATGGTGTCGAAGGTTTGATCATTGATGACTCCTCGATCGGCGTAGTCGGGGCCACCTTGGGCCTGGACGCCATCGCCTCCTTGCGCCAGCGCTCAATTAGGAATCTGTTCGCCACCCTGGCGCTGTCCGCCGGCGTGCCGATGTACTGCGCTGGTGACGAATTCGGCCGAACGCAATGGGGCAACAACAACGCCTATTGCCAAGATGGTCCAATCTCTTGGCTGGATTGGGAATGGGGGCCTTGGCAACGCGACCTTTTGGAAACGGTCCGGTATCTCTTCGCCCTGCGCCGGACTCATCCGGCCTTGCGCCCCGCCTCCTATCTGACTGGCGAAGTGACCCGCGACGGTTTGCCTGATCTGGGTTGGTACGCGCCCTCGGGTGAACCTGCATCGCCGAACGAATGGCACGATCCCTCCTTCCGCCTGGTCCAGATGCTTCGGCACTCCCCCTCGCTCGCAGCGCGCGACGCTCTAGTGATAATCAACGGCGCTTTGGACGGCACCAACTGCGTTCTGGCCCCCGCCAAGCCCGGCGCGATCTGGGAACTGGTCTGGGATTCGAGCTGGGACCAGCCCGATGACCGGCTCTTATCGGACGGACTAGAAGGCCCGCTGGAGGCCCAAGGCGGCCAATCCGTGCCCGTCCATCTCCTCTCATTGCGCCTATACCTCTCCAAGCCGCTTTAGGAGCCTAAACGCCCGAGCGAACTCTGTGACTATCATCCCGTCTAGCATTGACGGCGATGAATATGACGAACCCCGATGGGACCAGGGCGAAAGAGACTGGCCTTGGACGGGTGGCCCGCTGGGTCGTGGCTATCAGTGCTTGCGCGGTTCTGGCGGCGATCGCCTTGGCAACTACTGGCTTCACAGAGCGCCGGGTGTTCGCCAAGTGGTGGTTGGTCGCCGCCATTGGACTCGCCTTGGGCTTGGCGGTTTGGCGGTTCTTCGGCGCTCGCTTCCTCAGGCTCTGGCGTGCGTTAGGCCTGCCGAAGTGGATTCTCCCCACCGGCCTATTCGCGCTCTTCTTCGCGGTCAAGGCGATTGTGATACTTATCTTGCCGCCAACTGACCAGCAGTCGGACTTCTTAAGCATTTACCAAGCGGCTCAGTCAATCAACGCGGGCGACCTCAGCTTCAATGAGACCGCCTACTGGTACTTCTTCGCCTATCAGACGCCGTTCGCCATCTATGAAGCCTTCATGCTCAAACTGTTCGGCGGATCATTGGCGCCGCTTGTGCTGGTCGGGGCCCTGGCCATGGCTGGGACCAATCTGCTTGTCTACCTGATCGCTCGGCGTATCACTGGGTCGGCTGTGGCGGGGCTCTTCGCAGCTGCCGCTTACCTGGTTTATCCCAGCCCCTATTTGCAGGCATCGCACTGACCAACGATCACGCCTCAGCCTTCTTTCTCTATCTAGGTGCCTACATGGTGCTCGCGGGGATCGACCGCCTCGCCACTGCCGCCTCCACCGCCGCGACGGCGAGGATCAAACCGGGCGCCGGTTCCTTAGCAGCCGGGCAATCGGCCTTCTCCGCCGGTGGCCGCTGCTGGCGTCCTTGGGCGCTAGTCGCGGCGGGAGGGCTGGTCGCGCAAGTCGGCAACCTGGCACGGCCGAGCGGCATCGTTGTATGTCTGGCGCTGGTGGCCGCCGCTCTAGCAACGCCGCTGATTAGGCGCCAGCCCAAGGGAAGCTGGCGGCCGCTGGCCGCCTCAATGGCCGCCGCCGCTTTGGCACTCGGCTGCTACTTCGCGGCTGGCGCCGCCACCTCCAGCGCCATTGCCGCCAGCGGCGTCAACCCGGCTGGCGCCGCCAACAACCTGCCGGAATGGAAGTTCGTCTTCGGCTTGCAAGGGACCTATGACCAGGGCAGACAGGACCTGGTTGAAATCGGCGCCTACGGCCCGGCGCCCAATTCCGATGCCCGCCAGATAGCCCGCCGAGCAGTTGAGCGCGACATTCGCCAACTCCCCCGGACGTGGCGTTCGGTTCTGGATCGCCAGATCAACAGCCTGTGGGTGCTGAATGAATCAGGTTCCTATCTTTATTGGCCGTCCTTCTCCAGCCACTACCGTTATGAGGTCCCGAGTTCCGGGGAGTTCAGTTGGGGCCACTATCTGGTGCTAGCCGAACGAGGGCTGTTCTTGCCCATCGTGATCCTCGCCGCGGCCGACGTTTGGCTGATCAACCGGCGCCGCCACTGGACTGCTCTGGCCGCTTTCCTGGCTTGTTTCGTCATCGCTTTCGCGGCGATTCACTTGGTCATCGAGGTTCAGCCGCGCTACCGCTACCTGGTCATGCCCGCTGTCTTCGCCCTGACCAGCCCCACCTGGGCGTGGCTAACGACACGCCGCCGCCATCTCCGCCTCAGGCACCCCAAGCCGTCGGCGCACTAGCGCGCCGGCGGCCACACCTCGGGCGGCTTGGGCCAGTCAACCGGGAGATTGAATCACTATCTCGATAGACAAAACTCGCCGAGATAGAAAACTCATCTCGTTTCAAGGTCCACGGTCATCGAGATAGACATTTCATCTCGCCACCCCTCCCTGATTTGGCTCTGACCAGGCCATACGGAAATCACTCAAAGACAGAATCGCTATCTCGATCCGGCAAAAACCCCCGGACGAGACAGGATTTCTATTTCGGTGGATTGAGCTCGCTGAGATAGAAGACTCATCTCCCCTCCGGCGCCAAGACGGCGCGATCAGCGCACAGGTGTCGATGACGCGTTGAGGCAGTCCCCGCTCGTTCCAGGCCCTTGATATATGCTCAGGGGCCACCGCATACGTTTCGGAGGAGGCGACATCGCCCGGACTTTGATAAACATCGATGACGACCCATTGCGCGAGACACGCGAGGTGCTCGGCGCCGGCACTAAGAAGGCCACAGTGGATGAGGCTTTGAGCCGGGCAGTCCGCACTCATGATGCGCACGAAGACGTCCGCCGCCTGCGCGAGGGAATGGCTCGCGACCTGGAGGATCCGACCGTGGCGGTGGGAGCCCAGCGTTGAACACCATGTGCCTGACGCAACAGCAAGCAGAACCTTCGTGGTAGCCCACTTCGACAGCGACTTCGACGCCGTAGTGTCCGTGGAGCCCCGCCTACTGGCCCAGTGGATCGTCCCGCGCGGCACCGAACTGTGATCTGCGAGCACGAGGCCTTCTAGTTCGCGAGCGCGATCAGGCCCAGATCGGCCCAGGAGACGAGCAGTCGGCCCTTCGGCACTATCCGAACGGTGTAGCCGAACGGGCCAAAGCGGCCCAACGACACATCACCGACAGCGATGGAAGCAAATGGCCCATCGCGGAAGCGAACCGCGACGATCTCTAGCTGCCAGCCGCCGCGTTCATGAATCGGCGCTGGTAGGAGATGACTTGGTTGGCCGACGTATACCGGGCCAAGTAGTTTGGCTCTGCGGTTAGGACAACGCGGTCAATCACGTCCGCGTAGTCGGGGTCGTTCAGAAGATTGTCGATGTCGGGGTAGTTGTAGTCGCCTTCCATTGAGCAGATGATAAGCCGGGTGTCGGGCAGGTTAGACTGCCTCAGCCAGCGTAGGTTCCGGCGAACCCCATCAAGGCCGTCGCGGCCAAAGTCGTCGTCGAAGTGCCGGTAGCGCAGATAGTCGCGCGCGATCTTCAAACAGTCCAACAGCGGCCGGTCGACCTCGCCGCTGGCCAAGTAGTCGTTCGCGAGTAGATAATTGCGCAACTCGGCCAAATAGCTGGGGTCTTCCGTAGCGTCATAGAAGCTGGTCAGCCGTCTAAGCGCAGCCGACTGGGAAGCACGGTGCCGAATGAAGGAGTTGATGAAGGTAGGTTTGGCCTGCAAGGCGAGCGAGGTTTGCCAAGGCTCGAACATCAGCGTGTAGTTGATCCGGAAGCCATGCTCGCGGAGCTTGAGCGCCAGGTTATGCCCCCGGAAAGCGTCCCCGGTGGCGGGCTCGTCATGGCGGATGGGGAACCGCTTGTCGCCCCCAAGCAACTGCCCAACGTTGTCGCGGTTGACCGGCCCCGTGTGGGGCACTTTGACGACTAGACGATACGGGCTGAGCAACTGGCGGAACTCTTCGGCTTCATCGAGCAGACGGTTGAAGTCCTCTTCGAAGGGGTTGTTCAGTTCGACTGACACGTCGCAACCAGGACCCAGAATACGGCCGAGTTCAGCGATGACCTCTTCGCGGGTGTTGAACCTGTGGTCGACATTGGCGGCGGGGTTGTTGATAAACAGATCGTAGACAATGCCGGGGTTGCAGGTCAGATTTCCCAGCAACGGGGCGACCGGGGAGACTTCGTATGGGTTGGCGCTGTCGGCGGAGAAGACTAGTGATGTGGGCCGCTTCACACCATCAGAGTCATAGGAGATATCCCGGACAAGGTCGATCTCCAACAGCCCGTCAGCCCTTAGCTCGGTCTCAATGCGGAAACCGGGAGGGGTATGACCCGTCGGTGTTGGGAAGGTGGCCAGCACGTCGCGGAAACGCGGAGTTACCTCCAGATGCCTGACGTGCGACCGCAAGAGGGCAAAGTCAGTCGGATCAAGGTGTGTTGCCTGGGCTCGCGCCACGTCTGCCTCGTGCCCGGCCACTGGCGCCGCCCCCAGCGCCGACAGAGGGTATGAGACTGCGGCTCGGCTGTGGCCGTGTGGGATGTCACCAACAGAATTCATCGTCGTATTCCTCCGGTTTACAGCTAGCTCCAGTTCGCCGCCGACATATACTTGTATATACCGGAACTGTCCCATCTATGTCAAGCGGCCAGACCCGTCACAACGCTTCACCACGTGCCGCGGCTAGGCAGGCGGCGGCAGATCCCGTAGGGCAAGCACCGGGGCGACCTCCACCGTTGTGGCGATGGTTCCCCCGCCTCGGTTGATCGCTGTCAACACTTCGAGGACGTGTAGGGCCAGATGCCCGTCGGCACGGTGGGGGCGACCCTGGCGGACGGCATCGGACAACTCGAGAACACCAACGCCGCGGCCGCCGTGGCGAAAGCCAGCCGTTTCGACGAGCGGCCGCCATTGCCGTTGCGCCTCCTCTTCGCAAGTCCTCACACCGTTCGCTTCGTAGACCAGTCCGATGCCGTCGAACCGGTTCGGGTCGGGTAAGCGGAGGCTGCCCTCGGTGCCGTAGGCCTCAAAAAAGGAATCGTTGCCCCGCCCCCAGGTCTCGAAGCTGAAGCTGACATTCGACAGGCCGCCCCCAACGTGTTCCAAGATCGCCGTCCCGGCGGTTGGGACGGCCACTGCGATGGGGCTGCCGCTTCGGGTGAAGCGGCGACGACCGGTGGTCAGCGTCTGGGCTTGCACCCTGGCGACGGGGCCCAATAGTTGGACCAGCGCCGTCACATAGTAAGGCCCCATGTCCAGAACGGGTCCGCCGCCCAGTTGGTAGTAGAACTCCGGGCTCGGATGCCACAGTTCGTGACCGGCCGCTCCCCACAAAGCCGTGGCTCCAAAGACTTGTCCGATTCGACCCGAACGGGCTGCGTCGATGGCGGTTTGGAGGCCACAGGCCAAGAAGGTGTCGGGCGCGGCACCGATCCTCAGGCCCGCCCTTTCCGCTTGCGCCAAAATGGCTTCAGCCTCGCTCAAGCTGATAGACAAGGGCTTCTCGGTCCACAGGTGCTTGTCGGAGGCCAGCACGCGCGCAGATACCTCCGCGTGGGCGGCGGGCACAGTCAAGTTCAAAACAATCTCGGTCCGCTCGTCGGCTAGCAGCTCCGCCACCGACACCGCCTCCGCCCCGTGCGCTGCAGCCAGGCTTTGGGCGCGCGCCCAGTCGAGGTCCGCGATCGCGGCCACCGTCAGTTCAGGGATCCGGTCGAAGGTGTCGAGGTACTGGCCGGCTATCTCCCCGGCGCCAATCAAGCCGACTGCTGCGGGCATGATTCCCTCCTTGTGGCAGCGGTTACATAAGATATGATGATATGACATTTTTTGGTCATGGGGCGACGGTCTACTTGGATCGAAGGGGACAACATGTTACGTGTTAGCATCACCGCGCCGGGCGAATTCACCCTCGAAGATGTCCCGCCGCCGGTGGCCGACCCTGGACAACTGGTCCTGGCGCCGCTTAGGGTCGGCATCTGCGCTACCGACATGGAATTACTCGATGGAACCATGGTCTACCTCCGCAACGGGACAGCGACGTGGCCTTTTACTCCGGGCCACGAATGGGTCGCGGTAGTAGCTGAGACCAACGACCCTTCCTTCAATGTGGGAGATCTAGTGGTCGGCGAGTGCACCAACGGCTGCTGGCAGTGCCCGGTTTGCGCCTCGGGGAACTACCATCAATGCCCCAACCGGCAGGAGACCGGCCTATTCGGCCAAGGTGGGGCGCTCAGCGAGCTGTTCACTTTCCCGTCTCGTTCGGCGCATAAGGTGCCGCCATCGGTTCGGTTGGAAGACATCGCACTGGTCGAGCCAACGGCCATCGCCTACAAGGGCCTGCAGCGTCTTGAACTGCTGGCCGGGGCGCGAGTGTTGGTCATTGGCGGCGGGACAATCGGCTATCTAGCTGGAGCGGTGGCTCAAACGGAATTCGGCGCCGAGGTCGTCTACTGGGCCTCAAGACCG
>JAIRNM010000255.1 GCA_031258055.1 Bifidobacteriaceae bacterium | reverse complement strand
ATTCGCCCCGAGGCCATTGGGATCCATTCGCCAGTCAGTTGGTCCAGGCGCATCTCGGGTCCAGCGGGCCGTACCACGCGACCGGTCGCCGGATCGGTGAACGGCTTGGTTCTGTCCGTTAGCGGGCGCGGGTCGTCTAGCCGTCGGGTGCGTTGGCCGGTTACGTAGGCGGGCGAGTCGTCGAAGTAAATCAACTCGCGCCCGTCGGCTAAGCGGGTCGGGGTGATTCGGATCGTCATGGTTGGCTCGCAATCGTCAAGTCTACGGTTAGGTGTTTGAGGGCTTTGATCGTGTCAGGTGGTGGTGGTTTGTCGGTCACAAAGCGGCTGACCTGCTTCAATGGCGCGATCTGAGCGAGGGCGGTGATGCCCCATTTGGAGACGTCGGCGGTCACGACAGTGGCTTTGGCGACCGCCATAAAGGCGCGGTGGGTGGCCGCCTCGGCCACATTCGGGGTGGTCAAGCCAGCTTCTAGGTCCAGGCCGTGGACGCCGAGGAACAGCCAGTCGAGGCGGAACTGGGCGATGGCGGCATCGGCCACGGTCCCGACCAGCGCCTGCGAGGGCGTCCGCACGCCGCCCGTCAAGATGACCTGGGCGGGACCAGTCGCCGCCCGCGTAGCCGCTAGCTCATCAGGCTGGGGTAGCTCACTGCCAGCCAAGACGTCTGCTGCTGGCACCGAATTCGTTACCACTGTGATCTGATCGGCCGCTGGGCGCTTGGCTAGGCCGACAGCCACCCAGTAGGCGGTAGATCCGGCCGAGATGCCGACCGCCTGGCCGGGCCGGACCAGCGCCGCCGCTGCCAGCCCGATAGCCCGTTTGGCCGCAAGATTGGTCGCGGACTTGGTGGCGAAGTTCGGCTCCTGCGCGCTGGCCACCAGACAGGCGCCGCCGTGGACTTTACGACAGAGGCCGCGCGCCGCCAGATGGTCGATGTCGCGCCGCACTGTCATTTCGCTGGCGTCCAACTCCCCGGTCAGGCGGGAGACCCGGACGGCGCCTTCGGCCTGCAATCGCTCCAAGATCACACTCCGGCGCTGCTCCGCCAGCATCGAACTCATGCCACCATAATACACCAAAATAAACCATAACCGCACATTCCGGTCATGCCATGTGTCAATCGGGTGAGCGATCTCCGGCCGGTGGTGATCCTTGGCCAGCGCCGACGTTCACAGACACCCGCTACTTAGTCCGTTTCGTTGTCCTTGTTGGCTTGATCGGCCGGTTGCGCGCATCAAGCGGGTGCGAGAGCTTCTCGCAGGATCTCCCTGGTAACCTCAGACCGGCTCTTGTGCGTATCGCGTGCACGGGCGTCCAACGCCGCCAGCAATTCGGCGTCGAGTCTCGCATGGATCACCGGTGACCGTCCTAGGCCGGGACTCAGCCGCGGGCGACCGCGCAAGCTGGAGAGCGCGACTCTGGCGGCTTCCGCGGGGTCCGTGGTTTCGGTCGCCCACATGAGCAATTCGCGGCCGGCCGCAGCGGCTTCCTCTCCGCGCAGGATGCTTGACGGGTCGCCAACCAACTCGCCGCGTTCGGCTTTGTCCACGAGATCGTAGTAGTAGGACTGGTCGCGCGTTGTTTCGCTCATCGTTCCTCCAAAGGCCAAAGATGGCGGTAGTTGTCTGTCAGATCCGAAAAGTGGAACACCCTGACAAGACGTTGACTGGACGTGATCTCGGCCAGCAACTCGACTGGAGCCACGCGACACACCCCCTAACGCGAATAAGGTAACACAAAAAGATTGCTGGCCAAAGGTCTTTCGGCGGTTCAGGCGTCATCCGCTGATGCTCGCCCGCGGCTCAACCGGTGCGGTTGCCGTCTGGTCCGCGGCGGCGCAGATAGCGCTCGAACTCCTTGGCCAAAGCCTCGCCGGAGGAGGCGGGGGAGTCGAGCGCGTCGTTCGCGGCCTCAAGCGAGGCGATATAGCCCGCAATTTCCGGGTCAGTGCCAGCTAGTGAGTCGACACCTTCGGTCCAGGCGCGGGCCTCGTCCGCCAGTTCGGTGGTGGCCAGGCCTTTCAGCGGCAGAATCTCGATCAACTTGCTGACCAGCGCCAATTCGGCCTTGGGCGAGGGCGGGTTGGCAACATAATGCGGAACCGGCACCCACAGCGCCATTGAATCTATGTCGTAGGCGTTGGCGGCCACTTGTTCGAGCACCGAGATAATACCGGTCGGTCCCTCGTAAGTTGGTTTCTCAGCCCCGAAGCGGCGCCGCAGGGTGGCCGAATCGGAGGTTAGCTGAACCGGGATGGAGCGAGAGTGCGGGATGTCCGCCAGCAGTGCGCCGACAACCAACAACCGGCCAATACCCCAATCCGAGAGTTGAGCCATCACTTCCTCAGTAAAGGCGTTCCAATGGAACGATGGTTCCACGCCTCTGATGAGCATCAACGGTTCGCCATCTGATGATTCGGCGGCCCAGAAGTCAGTCGAGGGCCAGATCAGTTTGCGTTTGCCAGACGAATCAAGGCGGCACTGCGGCCGGTTGACTTGAAAGTCGCAGTAGTCTTCCGGGCTGATCGAATCGATCATCTCGCCGTCAAGGTGATCGACCAAGAAAGCCAGGGCATCAGTGGCGGCAGAACCGGCGTCGTTCCAGCCGGCGAAGGCGGCAATCGCTGTAGACACTCACTTACTCTACCCAGTTGGCCCGCCCCTGACTTGACCCGCCTATTGGGCGGCGGCCCTACAATGGCTGACCGTGGCGAAAGTGCTGGTGGCTGACGGTGCGATGGGCACCGAGATTCTGCGCGCCAGGCTGACCAGCGCCGATTACGGCGGCCACGACGGTTGCCACGACTATTTGTCGCTCACTCGGCCGGACTTGATAGAGGCGGTCCACCGCCGTTACCTGGAAGTCGGCTGTAGGGCCATCGAAACGAATTCCTTCGGGGCACATCCGCTGGTGCTGGCGGACCATGGCTTGGCGGACGAGGCCCTGGCGGTAGCGCGGGCGGCCGCGCAAGTAGCGCGGACAGCGGCGGATGGATTTCCGGGCGCCATCGTATTGGGTTCAATGGGTCCTGGCTCGAAGCTGCCCTCGCTTGGTCACGTCAGTTTCAACGAGTTGCGCCGGGGCTACGCCAAGCAGGCCGAAGGCCTCCTTCAAGGCGGCGCTGACCGCATCTTGATTGAAACCTGCCAGGACCTCCTGCAAGCCAAGGCCGCGGTCCTGGGAACCCGCGACGCGGACCCAGCGGCCCACATCATTGTGCATTTCACAGTCGAGACGACCGGCACCATGTTGCTGGGAACCGAAACCCCGGCGGCGGCTGCTTCGCTGCTGGCGCTGGGGGTGGACGGCATCGGCCTCAACTGCGCCACGGGGCCAGCCGAAATGTCCGAACATCTTCGGGTCTTGGCCGAAATGGCGGACGTGCCGGTGTCCGTGATGCCGAACGCTGGGCTGCCGACTATCGGTGCCGATGGTGAAGCCCACTATGCCCTCAGCCCCACCGAACTGGCTGATTGGCTGGAACGTTACGTGCGCGAATACGGCTTGGCGATGGTCGGCGGCTGCTGTGGGACCACGCCCGCGCACTTGGCCGCGGTAGTTGAACGGTTAGGCGCCGTCAGCACGACTAAGGCGGTGCCCGATGCCGTCGCCCCGGCCGCCCGCACTCGTTTAGGCAGCACCGGTTTGGTCGCCTCGCTCTACCAAGCGGTGCCGCTGCGGCAAGAACTGTCCTACTTGGCGGTTGGTGAACGGACCAACGCGAACGGCTCGAAGGCCTTCCGGGAAGCGATGTTGGCCGGAGACGTGGCGGCTTGTGCCCAGGTGGCTCGCGCCCAAGCTGCGACCGGCGCCCATGTGCTGGACCTTTCGGTCGATTATGTGGGTCGCGATTCGGTGGCCGACATGGCGAGTGTGGCGGGCGCCTTGGCGACAGCCTCGACCCTGCCGATCATGATCGATTCGACCGATCCGGCGGTGATCAAGACGGCGCTGGAACACCTCGGTGGTCGGAGCCTGGTCAACTCAGTCAACTTCGAGGACCGGGAACGTTTCGAAGCGATCACGGACTTAGCGGTGGAGCATGGCGCCGCGGTCGTAGCGTTGACAATCGACGAATCGGGGCAGGCCCGGACCGCCGCTGCTAAGACAGCCCTGGCCAAGCGACTGATCAAGGAGTTGACAGCTCGCGGCGTGGCGTTGGCGGACATCATTGTGGACCCGTTGACCTTTCCGATCGGAACTGGTCAGGAGGAGACCCGCCGCGATGGCCTTGAAACCTTGGCGGCTATCAAAGCCTTGCGGGAGGAGTTCCCCGATGTTCATCTGATGCTGGGGGTGTCCAACGTTTCTTTCGGCTTGGCCGCTGGCGCGCGGGTGGTCTTGAACTCAGTTTTCTT
>JAIRNM010000241.1 GCA_031258055.1 Bifidobacteriaceae bacterium | reverse complement strand
AGATCCGCCGCTGCCTCGCCGGTGTCAGGCCGAGAACGGATTGAGGGTTGGCACGCCGGTTTGGATGAAGTCAGCGGTGTTGCGTGTGGCTACGGTCAACTGGTGCTCGATGGCCGTGGCTGCGATGAAGGCATCGCGGTAGTCGCGCGGATCGGGCACATGTAACTGGCCAGCGATGATAGCGACCGGAGGATCAATGTCCAGAGTTCGGGCAGCGTAGGTCTGGCGAATCCGGTCGAACCACTGGGCGAGGTGTTCACCAGCGGCGGCATCTCTCCGCTGGGTCAGGCCAACCCAAGTGGCCAACTCAGAGATGGAGATCACGGACAGGAACAATTCGGTCGGACACACAGACTCCGCCCACGCGGTGACGCCAGGGTTGCGCCGACCATCGGGTTTCCGCAACTCACTGATGACGTTCGTGTCGAGCAGGAAGCTCATGATTGATTAGCCAGATCGGTGCGTAGGTCGAGTCTCATCCGGGGAGGCTCCCCGAGCATTTCCTGGTCTAGCGCACTGTCCAACGCGAAAGTCTCAAGCACCGTGGCGGGAGAAGGTGCCGGGAATTCTAACTGGCGGAACTCCTCGGCAGTCATGACCACGAGCGAATCGGCTCCCCGGTTGGTAACGACCACTCGGCCGAAATGACGGGCGGACCGGCTGATCGCGCTCGGATCCCGGTTGAACTCCAAGGCGGTGTACCGCTTACGCAGGGTCGTTCCCATTTGACCTCCTAACAAGATACGTACGTACCTATGTTACCGCGGGGACACTGGGGCAGCAACCCAATTGGCCCAGAACTTCGCGCCGAGCACCCGAGTCACCGGATCGTTCTCGAACATCGCCAAAGCCACTCTTCAAGGGCCTGGACAGGGACACTGTAGTCCGCCCCGTAGGACAAGGCGCCACACGATGCGTATTACCCATTCACCGATTGCGCCTAAATCCCAGCCGACCTGAAGGGCCCAAGACACCCAATAGCGGTTACCGACCAACGAAAGGTTAACCAAGGACCGCGTCAACCAGCCGAATCGGTGGGACAATGCACGAGGAATCGGCGCGGAGACGGGCCCCACACTGGGCGGCGGCGTTGACTTGGGCCGTCGTGTTCGTGATCACGTCTTGCCCGTTCGTCACTTTCAGCGCTGTCACCGCCTTCTGGTTCATCTTGGTCGCAGCCGCGATCACCGGTGCCACTCAGGCTTGCGCCCATGTCCTGCCTTTCGCTTTCCAGATAATCGCCCTGAGCCCGGGTCGGGTAGTCACCGGTTCCGCCACTGTCAGTTCCGGCCCTGTATGAAGATTTCTCTGTGGGCCGATGCCGTCAGGGAGGCGGTCAACAAGGGCAGGTTGGCTCCCTTGGAGAACCAAGCGAGGGTCCGCTCAGATGTTGGCGAAGCCTCCCGGACGGTCCGGGCGCCTCAGTTGAACAATGGCGCGACCGTTCCGAGACTGTCCGCGCCGCATCCAACGCCGGTCGAGGACAGACCGACCAGCGCCCATCGCCCTTCGACCGACCCGAACACCGGGCCACCACTGAAGCCTTGGCAGGCGCCGGTCCCGTTTTCCCTGGAGTCCCGGACGCAGATCTTCGAACCTACTCGCAAGCCCGCTTCTTCACATTCTTCAGCAGCCACAACGGTCTGCCGCTCAGTGCGTGCCTCGCACTTCCTTGGACCTTCAGGCGAGACACTTCCCCAGCCGACTGCCAAGAGCTCCGCTCCGATTGGAGGATCGAACAGCATCTCGGCCAATGACGTTTCCCATTCGTTGCCGGAGATAGTAGCGGCTCCCTTTTCTGAGAGCACGGCAATGTCATTTGCGGCGTCTCGCACGACGATTGTCTCCACCTGCCTCCAGGGGGCGCTCCAAGCTTCTTTCACGCACAGGTTCGAGGGATCGACCAGCACTAGCGCCGGAAGCGCCTCCTCGCTCACGATGCAGTGCGCCGCCGTGATCACCGGACCGCCATCGACGGACACCGCTGAGCAGTCCGTCCAACGCAGCGGTGCGTCTTCTAAGTGCCCTGGTGCGACGAGCACGGCAGGATGGATGCCAGGCAACCGGGGCGCCCGGGGACCTGCGTCGGAGCAGGCCGACGCAACCCACAGCGCGGAAACCGACAGGGCAACCAGGACCGTCGATCGAGCGAGGCTGCGCATTCCAGTGTGTCGGCAGGTCAATTGGCTCCAGCGCATTCGGACTGATCGAAGATGATTCCCTCTGATCGCTCCCAGACGTACCGCCTCCCACCCACGCTGTAAGTGAGTTCCCACGACTCAGCTCCGCCCTCGCCGCTTTCCGGCGGGGCTACGACCAGCACGACCAGCGCGCCTTCCCCGGGCTCGAGTTGCGCTCCTGCCAGGGGCTCTTTGGCGTCCCACAAAGCCCAAGAATCTTCGTCCTCCACGTCGGGCGGAAGCACTATGCCGGCACCCCAGGTTCGCTGTTCGTCTACCCGTGTGATAGCCGCCTCCACCAACGTCGCGCCTCCCGGCGCGAGCTTTACGCCTTCGAGTGTCATCACCCCTGATCGGCTCGAGTTCTCAATCCAAGTGGTGCCGAGGAGGCGTCCGATTCCCGCGGGCTCGCCGCAGTTCGTGATCAGCAGCCCTGCGTGTCCCAAGTCGCCCAGCGGCCCGGCGCCGCCTGAACATCCGGCGGCGCCGCCCATGAGTGCGAGGGTTATTCCGAAACCGCAGGCTCGGGCTATCTTGCGGCGGCTACTTGCCGACCAGCGCGCCGGTGTTGTCATTGCCAGGATAAGCCGTGGTGCCGCAGATTTTGTAGTTAGCACTCTTAGTTGAGGTGAAAGTGACTTTCTGGCCCGTTGTTCTTCCCGCCACGGAAGACAAGTCGATGCCTATCGCGCTCTTGAGGCTCACTCCAGCGGAGAAAGTGGTTGCCAGTTTCGTCGAGAAGACAGCGGACCCGTTGAAGGTACCGCACTTGCTCGCCGAGGGGGTAGCTTGGCCCGTGAGGATGTATCCGCCGGTGGTCTTGCCGCTCGGAACAGCCTTCCACTTGTTTTTCCACACCACCTTGTAGCCAGTGGAATCGCCGTAACACCCCTGCCTGAGGCGGACGTATTCCTCTTGTATGAAGTACTTGGTTGAATGCTTGCCGGACTGCGTTGTGAAGTTGTTCGTCGTCCCAGTTGTGACGGATTGAGTTCCGGCGAGTTTGAATCCGCTTGTGGCGCTGCTTGAGCTAGTCGCATAGCCAACGGTCGCCGTCCGGCTTCGTTCGTGGACCACGGCCACTTTGAGATTAGAGTTGGTCGACGCGGTGTGCTCGATCTGCACGCTCCTAAGGCCCAGGCTTCCGTTCTTGTACCAATCGCAGGCGTAGTAACGCGGCTGTTCCGTCTCATCGACCGCTAGAGCCTCAGCAACGCTAACGGGTTCTTCCGCGACTAACGTGACGTTAGGAGAACCCGCACCATCAATGGAGTTTGACGTGGCCTCAGGGCCATTGGGCCCCAGGTCAACGGCCACTGTAGAGCCGTGGACCTCTTCGCCTGCTTGGGTACGGACAACGACCTCCAACTGCACTTCTCCAGTGTTTGACAGGTACGGGTCAATGAGTTCCGGATCGGCAACAGCCAGATCGAAG
>JAIRNM010000117.1 GCA_031258055.1 Bifidobacteriaceae bacterium | reverse complement strand
AGACCTAGCCCAGCCTCCAACCCGCACGTCCCACAAGTGTTACCCGAAGCCCCCATCGACCCGATAGCCGCACCCAACGCCGCCTTATCACCCGTCAAACCAACCTTCACCGACGCGGTACTAGTAAACGTCACCAACCCAGCCCGATCCTGAGCCCGTAACTGGCCGATCATCTGAGTCAACGCCGCCCTACGCAGACCCGACCGATCCGAACTTGTCATAGACCCCGACTCGTCATTCACGAACACGAAATCAATCGGATCAACCCCAGAGGTGTTCGGGGGCACCACCGTCGTGTATTCAACCAAATTGAACGCCACCTCATCCAACACCACATACACCGAGAAATGATCCACCGTAGCTGTCAACGTCCGCCCATCCAGCACTTGACCACGGGAACGTCGTTAACCCCACCACCAAGCCAATGCCAGCCGCACCAGCTAGACCAGCCAACACCGGCCTGGACTTCAACACTCTAGAAACAGATTTAGGGGTATAGGACCTGTGTTGCATCGGGCACCTCACAGCGGGTCGAAAAGGAGGACTAAAGTCTGTTGTGACCACACTCCCACCAGAACAGCAGACGGTCAATAGCCCAACCGAAAGATGAGCATAATCGCCCAAACGCCAGTCATCCCGACCACTGAAAATACTCAAGCCCCGCACCTGGCGCCGGGCTTCACCATTGCCTGAACCTGCACCGACCGGGTCCATGCCCGCCGACAGTCGGTGCGGTTGACCATGAGATCCGGAGTGCGGGGCCGGACTCGGGTGTTGCGTAGCGCCATCACGCGGGGGCGAAGAGCCAAGGAGCGGCATGTTAGGACATTCGGTCAAAGTGTGTTAGAGTGGCCTGGCAAAGAGGCGGCGAGCACGTAAAGGGGGGCGGCCAAAGTGGACCGATCTAGCGCGCCAGGCACCATTCGGCTGACGGTTGGTCAAGCCGTGGTCCGGTTCCTGAGCAAGCAGTATTCCGAACGCGACGGGCGCGAACAGCGCTTGATCCAAGGTGTCTTCGGGATCTTTGGGCACGGCAATGTCTGCGGTCTGGGACAAGCCTTGCTCCAGAATGAGATCGCCCGAGCGCCTGGCGAAGACAAACTTGAGTACTACCTGGGCCGGAACGAACAAGGAGCGGTCCACGTTGCCAGCGCCTTCGCCAAAGCCTCCAAGCGGCTGGCCACCCTGGCTGCCACGTCCTCGATTGGGCCTGGCGCCACCAACATGATCACCGGTGCGGCCTTGGCCACCACCAACCGTCTGCCGGTACTGCTATTGCCGAGCGACATCTTCGCCACGCGCGCGCCGGACCCGGTACTCCAGCAACTCGAAGACCAGGCCAGCCCCGATATCTCGGTGAACGATTGTTTCAAGCCGGTCTCGCGCTTCTTTGCCCGCGTGAACCGGCCCGAACAGTTGATCGCCGCACTGATGGGGGCAATGCGGGTCTTGACAGACCCGGCCGAAACTGGCGCTGTGACCATTGCCCTGCCCCAAGACGTCCAGGCCGAAGCTTACGACTGGCCGACCGAATTGTTCAGCCGGAGGGTCTGGCATATCGCCCGTCCGCCAGCCGAACCGGCCCAACTCGCGCGCGCCGCCAAGATCATCCGCCAAGCCAAGCGCCCGCTTGTAATCGCTGGCGGCGGCGTTGTCTATTCTGAGGCCGATGCCGCCCTCCGAGCTTTCGCCACCGCCACCGGCATTCCCGTGGCGGACACCCAGGCCGGCAAAGGAGCGATCAATTGGGATCACCCCCAAGCCGTTGGCGGGGTTGGCGCGACCGGATCGCACGCCGCCAACCATTTGGCGGGCGAGGCGGACGTGGTGATCGGAATTGGCACGCGCTATTCGGACTTCACCACCGCCTCGCGGACCCAATTCCAAAACCCGGCGGTCAAGTTTGTCAACATAAACGTCGCCGCGTTCGATGCCGCCAAACAAGCCGGCCTAATGGTCACCGCGGACGCGCGCGCCGCCTTGGAGGCGTTGATGGTTGAACTAAGCGGCTACCGCGTGAGCGCCGAATATGAACAGCGAATCGCTGGGGAGCGGGCCGATTGGGCGCAGATAACCGAGCACTGTTATCACCTTGAGCATGGGCCGTTACCCGCCCAGACTGAGGTCTTTGGCGCCCTGAACGAACTGATGGGACCCGACGACGTGATAATCAACGCCGCCGGTTCAATGCCCGGCGACCTGCAAGCGCTCTGGCGGGCCTCAGATGCAAGCGCGTATCACGTTGAATACGCCTACTCCTGTATGGGCTATGAAATTCCAGCCGCACTTGGCGTGAAGATGGCCCTGCCAGATAGAACAGTCGTGGCGATAGTCGGTGATGGCACTTATCAGATGCTGCCGATGGAACTGGCCACGATTGTCCAGGAAGGCGTCAAGGTCATCTTCGTGCTGCTCCAGAATCATGGCTTCGCTTCGATCGGGGCGCTGAGCCAGTCGCACGGCTCGCAACGCTTCGGCACCAAGTACCGGCAGCGCGACCCGATCAGCGGGCGGCTGGACGGACCGCCCACACCAGTTGACATCGCCGCTAATGCCGCCAGTTGGGGCATTGAAGTGATCAAAGCCCGCACGGTGGAAGACTTCCGCGCTGCCTATCAGGCGGCCCTCGCCGCCAGCGGCCCGGTCATGATCTACATCGAGACGGACCTGGAAGGTCCCAACCCGCCGAGCGATTCCTGGTGGGATGTCCCCGTTGCGGCGGTCTCCGATCTTGAATCAACCCAGGTTGCCCGGGCCGAATACGAGAACGGAAAGTCCCGCCAGCGACACCTGATTTGAGCGCCTTGAACGTTGGTTGACCCGGCCCCGGGCGTTGACCCGCAACCAATAAAGACAACCGAGAAGAACTAGTAACACCAGCAAGACCAGCCACTTTAACTGAGGACCATCATGACAGCCACTACCCTCACCGCCAGTCCGCTGGCAAAGATGACAAAGACGCAGCCCACAGCGCTCTGGAACGACTCAGCCGATCCGAGCGAACTGGCCCAGGCGATCAGTTGGGGCGCGGTCGGCGCCACCTGCAACCCGGTGATCGCGCTGGCTGCAATCAAAGCCGACCGCCCGCGCTGGGAAGCCCGGATCGCTGAGTTGGCGGCCGAACGGCCGACCGCCACCGAGTCGGAACTCGGCTGGCAGGTGGTGGAGGAGCTTTCCGTCCGGGCAGCTCGCCTCCTTGAACCAGCTTTCGAACGGTACGACGGCATCAACGGGCGATTGTCGATGCAGACCGACCCGCGTTTACACCGCGACGCAGCCGCCCTGGCGGACCAGGCCGAACATTTCTCGCGGCTAGCTCGCAACATCATCGTCAAGATACCGGCCACAGCGACCGGCCTTGAGGCAATCGAGGAGGCGACCTATCGCGGCGTGTCAGTCAACGTGACTGTTTCCTTCACCGCCGCCCAGGCCGTCGCCACCGGTCAAGCGATTGAGCGTGGGCTAAAGCGCCGTGAAGCCGAGGGGCTTGAGACAGTGACGATGGGGCCGGTTGTCACCATCATGGTGGGCCGGTTGGACGACTGGATCAAAGAAGTCGTCAAACGCGAACGCATTGCGATTGATCCGAGCTACCTGGAGTGGGCTGGTGTCGCTACTTTCAAGCGGGCCTACCGGGTTTTCCAAGAACTGGGCCTGCGCGCGCGGCTGCTCTCAGCCGCTTATCGGAGTGTGTTGCATTTGACCGAGTTCGTTGGCGGCGATGTGGTCGTCTCGCCTCCCTTCAACTGGCAAGTGCTGATTAACGAGAACAACTTGGACTTGCCCGCCCGCATGGACGTGCCGGTGGCGGACCAGATCCTCAAAGGACTGTTGGACCGGGTGCCGGAGTTCCGCCGAGCCTATGAGCCTGACGGGCTGACGACGGCCGAATTCGACCAATTCGGTGCCACCCGCAAGACCTTGCGCCAGTTCCTCGAAGCCGACGCGGCGCTGGATTCGCTGGTGCGCGATGTCCTGGTGCCAGCGCCTTAACCCGTGACCGGGAGGCTGGGACATAACTCAAACCGACGGCATCGGGCAAGTAAAGGACGCCCTGAAACCGTCACCGCAACCGAACCACCGGGCTGACCGGGGGCGAAAGCGGACCTCAACTGAACCATCTACAACCACACCAAGGAATTCCAGAAAGGACGAGACTATGGCAGTTTCGCTCACCACCTCGGGTCAACGCCCCGGCCCAAACGACGACCACAACAGTGGCGCCAAACTCGACAGGACGGACACGAAGTACCAGTCGGTGCTGCGAACCGCCGTACTGGTGTCGACCTTCGGCGGGCTGTTGTTCGGCTTCGATACTGGTGTCATCAACGGCGCCCTGCCGTTCATGGCGACTGAAGGGCAGCTTGACCTCAACCCGATGTGGCAAGGGGTGGTGGCGTCCTCACTGATCGCTGGCGCCGCGGTCGGTGCTCTGACGGCCGGGCGGCTGGCGGACCGGATCGGGCGGCGGAAGACCATCCTGATCCTGGCCGTGGTGTTCACCGTGGCGGCGATTAGCTGTGCGCTGGCGCCGGACCGCTACGTGATGGCGGTGGCGCGGATCGCGCTGGGCCTAGGCGTGGGCGGCGCTTCAGTGACGGTGCCGGTCTACCTGGCGGAAATCTCACCGGCCAGCCGACGTGGGCGTCTGGTGACCCGCAACGAGTTGATGATCGTGACCGGCCAGTTCCTCGCCTTTGTCTCCAACGCCGTGTTGGCGCACTACATGGGGACGTCAGGGCATGTTTGGCGGGTGATGCTGGCGATGGCGGTCATTCCGGCGCTGGCCTTGTGGATCGGTATGAAGGTGATGCCGGAATCGCCCCGCTGGTATGCCATGAAGGGGCGTAACGCTGAAGCCTTGAAAGTCCTCGAATCGATCCGCGAACCCGGCACGGCCCAAGCCGAACTGGATGAAATCATCGAGATTGTCAAGCGCGAGTCGGAGGAGGAGAAAGCTACCTGGCATGATCTGGTGGCCACGCCCTGGATTAGGCGTTGTCTGTTGATTGGGATTGGGATCGCCGTGATCAACCAGATCACGGGCGTGAACTCGGTGATGTATTACGGTACTCAGATCATCGCCAAGTCGGGGGTGGCGATGGACACGGCCATCGTCGCGAACACCGCCAACGGTCTGATCTCGGTGATCGCCATGTTGTTCGGCATTTGGCTGCTTGGCTACGTGGGCCGCCGGCGCTTGGTGATGGCCGGGCTGATCGGCACCACCGGCACTCATATCGCCATCGGCTTGGTAGCCAGCGGTATGGCCCAATCGCAGTTCAAAGCCTTCCTGGTACTCGGACTGACGGTCACGTTCCTGGCTTTCATGCAGGGGGCGGTCGGGCCAGCCACCTGGTGCTTGTTGGCGGAGGTCTTCCCGTCGCGCGTGCGCGGTCTGGCCATGGGTGTGGCCGTCGCTTGTATGTGGATCACCAACTTCATCATCACGCTGTTGTTCCCGTGGGCCGTGTCAGACGACGGGGTCGGCATTGCGGCGACCTTCTTCATCTTCGCTGGCCTTGGTGCGGCGGCCCTGGTCTGGGGGCTGAAGTTCTTGCCGGAGACGAAAGGCAAGTCACTTGAACAAATCGAATGGAATTTCGCTTCCGGCCGGATTCCACACTGAAGGAACTGAAGGAACTGAAGGAGCTTTAGAGCAATGACGACTGTAACTGAACGCCGACTTGGGATTGGCCTGATCTCGGCTGGTTGGATGGGGCGGCTACACTCACGCGCTTACCGTGCCATTCCCGATAAGTACGCGGACCTGGGAACGGTGCCCGATCTGGTGATCGTGGCCGACCCGGTGAGTGCTAACGCTGAGTCGGCGCAACGGCTGTTTGGCTACCGGGAAGTGACGGCCGATTACCGCGACGTCCTGGCCCACCCGGAGGTTCAGGCCGTGTCGATTTGCGCGCCCAATTACCTGCATCGCGAGTTCGCTTTGGCGGCGGCTGAGGCTGGCAAGCCTTTCTGGATTGAAAAGCCGATGGGAGTCAGCGCCGCTGAGGCCTTCGATGTGGTCGAAGCGGCCCAGCGGGCTGGTCTTGTCACTGGTGTGGGGTTCACCTACCGCCACGCCCCGGCGGTCGAGTACGCCAAACAACTGATCAGCGTTGGCGGCATTGGGCGGGTCACGAATATCCATTGCAAAATGGACGCCGACTATTCGGCCGATCCGCGTGGTCCCAGGACTTGGCGTTTCGAGTTGGCTCAAGCCGGTACTGGCGTGCTCGGTGACCTCCTGTCGCATGGCTTTGACTTGGCGCAGTACCTGGTCGGACAGCCGGTCGAGGCGGTTTCGGCGCTGACTGAGACCTTCATCAGTGAGCGTCCGGCGCCTGGCGCCGGCACCGGACACAACGCGGCCGTCGCTGATGACGCCCCGATGCTTCCGGTGGAGAACGAAGACTACGCCGCTGTCCTAGCCCGTTTCGCTTCTGGGGTCGTGGGAACCTTTGAGTCAACCCGGGTCGGGGTCGGCTCGCGCTGCGACTATGGCATCACTGTCCATGGCACGGCCGGGGCCATCGCCTGGAACTTCGAACGGATGAACGAGATCGAAATCTGTTCGGCCCCGTCAGCCCGCGACTACGGCTATTGCCGGGAAATGTCAGACGCCCGCTTCGGCGACTTCGCCCGTTTCCAACCGGGTGCGGGCATGGGCCTGTCTTTCGATGACCTCAAGACAATCGAAGGGGCGCGGTTCGTCCAATCGGTCGCTACGTGCAGGCAGGTGGCCGCCTCAGTGGCGGATGCCTTGTCCACGGCTCAGATCGCCGCCGCCGCCGTGAAGTCAGTCGCAACCGGAGCCTGGGCCCCCGTGCCAGCCCCAACTGGACTGACAACTTTCAACCGCTGAATCACCCCGGCGGGCGTCAGGTCCGGCGTCGGTATTCAGTGGCCGATGCCGTCCCTGACAGGCGGCTTGGGCCTTCAGGGGGCCGTCAGCGTGGCCGTGAAATGGTATTTGTCGCCGCGGTAGAGATGGTCCCCGAATTCGATCAGTTCGCCCACATGGTCCCGGGCGTAGCGCTTCATAGTGACGCAGGGCGCTCCCGGCTCGATTTCAAGTAGCGCCGCCTCGGGCGGGTCGGCCGCTCGAGCGCCGATCAACTGGGTGGCGCTACGCAGCGAAGCGCCTTGCGAGCGCATCAACTCATAGAGGCCGTGTTCATTGAGGGCTTCGGCCGTCACCGACTCGAAGCGGGCCGGGATCCAGTTGCGCATCAGGGCTATCGGCGTGGGCCCAGCGCCGCGCAGGCGAACAATCTCAATCAGCTCCCGGTCCGAATCAAAAAGTTGGGCCAACTCGTCGCTTGGGGAGACGGTCTGAACTGACTGGGTGGTGGTTCGGGGTTCCAGGCCAGCGGCGAGCATGTCCTCGTAGAAGGACGTGAAGGCGACTGGCCGGGCGATAGACGAACTGACCACGCGCGTGCCTATACCTCTTTGGCGGATCAGCAACCCGGCATCGACCAACTGGGAGATGGCCTGGCGGATTGTGGGCCGTGAGACGCCCAAGCGCGCCGCCAGGTCGATCTCGTTTTCGAGCCAGGAGCCAACGGCGACGGAGCCGGATTCGATGGCGGCCTCAAGCTGGCTGGCGACCTGGTGGTAGAGCGGCACCGGCGAGCTGCGCTCAACCGCTATAGAAGGCTTGACTTCGGTCAGGGGCATCAGGGACTCCGTTGGCAGATCGGCGATGGCAATTGTTATGACATACGGGCATAAGAATAACAAACCCTTCCATCCGCACCGTCGCAGCCCGGCCGCCGTGTCATGCCCGATGCCGTCGGTTACAGCCCACGGCCAAACCGAATCGGGGCGCCGGGCAAGCTACAGTAGGACGGACGTGGATCAATGACGATCCACGTCTTGGCGTTGGACGAGAAGCCCGCGTCACCCAGCGAACCCGCGTCGTCCGGCGCGTTCGGCGAAGCGGTCGATTGCGGCGAGGATCTCCTCGCTTCGCCAGACCGTGCCATGGCGGTGTTCGGCCTTCGCTTTGAGCACGCCCTGGTTAGTTAGTTCTTGCAAGAGCGGGTAGGTGTTTTGGGGCCGAATACCGAGTTCGGCGGCCACCAGGGCGGCATCGACAACGGGGGAGCGCGCTACTACCTCCAGCACCCGCCATGCGCCGGAGTCGGAGCGTGCCCGCACGCGTTCGCGCCAGCCGGTCCGCACTGAGTCGATTTCCGCGACTAGCTGGCGTGCGTTCTGGGCGGCGCGCAGGGATGCTTCGGCGAAGCGCGCGACGATCGGCTCCGGATCGCCCAGTCGATACTCCTCCAGCGCCTGGTAATAGGCGCCCACGTCCGCCAGCAAGCCGGCGGACACCGGGACCGCTACCCATCGGGTCACCGCCCGGCGCCGAAGCAGGGCCTGGGCGAGTGCTCTG
>JAIRNM010000100.1 GCA_031258055.1 Bifidobacteriaceae bacterium | reverse complement strand
GGCAGCTTGTTCGCCAGCGGCCAGGGCGCGCGGCAGGGCCAAGGCCGCCTCGCGCCCGGCGGCGGAGAGGTAGCGATTGCGGGACGACATGGCCAGACCGTCCGCCTCACGGCGAGTCGGCACGGCAATCACCTCCCAGCCCAAATCCAGGTCCGCCACCATCTGGCGGACCACGGCCAACTGCTGGGCGTCTTTGCGCCCGAAAAAAGCGGCGCTGGCCCCCGTCCGGGTCGCCAGCTTGTGGACCACTGTGGCCACGCCGCGGAAATGACCGGGCCGGATCGCTCCTTCGAAGACCGAGCCAAGGGGGCCGGGATCAATCACGACTTGGGGTTCGCCCGCCGGATACATATCGGCGGCGCTAGGAGCGTAGACCATATCAACTCCCAAGCCAGCCAGCGCCGCTAGGTCCGCCGCGAGGGTTCGAGGGTAGCGGTCGAAGTCCTCGGCCGGCCCAAACTGAAGCGGGTTCACGAACACTGTCACGATAACCTGGCCACCGCTTTGGCGGCGCCGGTCAATGGCGGCCCGCACCAAATCAAGATGGCCAGCATGGAGCGCGCCCATCGTCATCACCACCCAGTGCGGACCGGGCTCCAAACACCGCCGCAGTTCGTCCCAGGTCCGCGCCACCGAAGGACTGTTCCCCGGCGCCGACTGGTCCGGGCGGTTCATTCCGCCGCTCCGTCGGCTTGATCGGCTCCCAGGGCGCCACCGGCTTGATCGGCGTCAACGGCTTGATCGGCTCCGTCGACTTGATCGGTACCCAGGGCGCCAACGGCTTGATCGGCTCCCAGAACGGCCAGGGCCTGGTCTGCTTGGTCTGGACTGATCCGGCCAGCCACACTGGCAGCTCGGACAGTAGCCCGCGCCATCGTCAGATAGCTATCGACCATTTTCTGTGCATCGGGGTCAGCCAAGCGATTAGTGGCACCGTTTCCATCGGCCTGCAGGGCAGCCACATGGGCTGCCAGGGTGGACACGTCCCCGCGCGAAGCTGGCCCAGTTAATGCCTCAATGCCAATGTCAAGGGCGCCAGCCAGGCTCGCCTGGGCCAGCGGCCTGATCAATTCGCCCGGGTTGGCCAAGCCGATTGACTCCAGCAACTCCGTGGCCTGAGCAATCAACGTCACCAGATGATTGGAGGCATGGGCCAGGGCAGCGTGGTAGAGCGCCCGCGAGCCGGGCGGTAACGGGAACGGGGAGCCGCCCAATTCGATCGCCAAAGCTTCGGCCAAGGGCAGCAGGCCCGGCCCGGCCTCGACGGCGAAGGGGACGCCGCACATAGCGGCGACATCATTCGAGCTACCGTTGAAGGTCATCACCGGGTGAATCGCCAAAGTGATCGCTCCGGCCCGGCTGGCCGGTTCCAGCACATCTAAGCCCAAAGCGCCCGCGGTGTGCACCACGATCTGGCCGGGGCGCCAGTGATCAGCTAGTTCGGCGGCGAGCTTGGGGATAACGGCATCGGGCACGGTCAAGAAGACCAACCCCGCGCGCCGGGCCACTTCTGCCGCCGAAACCACCGGCACACGGGGCAACCTCAGCGCCGCGACTTCGCGGCTCGCGCGCGAACGGGCCGTCACCGCGGCGATCGGGTGGTCAACCGCCGCCAAGGCGCCGACCAGGGCGGTCCCAACCCGGCCCAGCCCAATGACGCCAGCCGCTAACAAGTCCATACCAACCAGTCTCTCAGAAGGCCAACGGCACCGGCGGCGCGGAGTCCTCAGGCCGGTTGGACGGCCGAATCCTCGGGCCCGGAGTCTTCCGGCGGCAGGCGGCAAAACCATTCCGCCGCCCGCCCAGCCACGGCCAGGATTGCCGCCGCCGCGAATGCGGCCAGCGCCTGCCACAAACGCGTCCAAGCCAGCGGCGAATGCAGCACTGTGGCGCTGACCAAGGCGATCCCCAAATACACTCCGGCCAACACGGCACCGCTTAAAGCACAAGCCTTAGCGAATACCAGCGTGGTGGCGGCGCGGATCGGATCGACCCGGCGGCGCTTCCCTTTGACGTATTGGCGGACCGGCCAGGCCGCCATCAATATGGCCGCAGCGACTATCGCCAGGGCCCCCGGAACCGTCCAGGGCACGTGGACGGCGGTCCACAGCCGACCGGTCGCCAAATCCACGACAGCGGCGCTAACGGCCGTGGCCGTGATCGCCAACGCCAGCAGAGTCCTGATCCGGGTTAGGTTCATGCCCTCGCCATAGCTGGCGCTATCCAGTTCGGCGCTGGCAGCGGCGCCTCACCCTCAGGTGGAACCAAGGCCTCTTGCTGACCTGACGCCAGACCGGAATTGCTATCGGCGGCTTGACGCGACGGCATAGCCCCCGGCGGTTCAACTCGCTCGAGGCGCGGCTTGAAGTCTTCGACGCCAGGAGCCCGCGGCGGCAACGACTGGTACGGCACGGCTTTGAGCGGCGGCTCAAGGTTAGCCTCGCTCTGACCGAGGCCGCGGAAAGCGACTCGGCCACGCCGCGCTTCGGCGAAAAAGCCCGGCACGCCAGGGCCGTTGGCCACGTATTCGGAAGGGGCCGATGCCGTCCGGCCAGCCGCGAGGGGAACCTGCGGCCGCGCCTCAACCGGTTTCCCGCTGGGCGCCCCGACCGGCGCTTGTGGCGGTGCCTGCCGTGGCGAAGCGACATCGGGGCCGGGGCGGTCCCAGTTCGGCGCCAACCAACGGATGCACCCCTTGTCCGGAGCTGATTCGGCTAGCTCCGCCACCGGTCCGCCGCCCAACCCCGGCAGGAAGGCGCCGGGTGCCATCAGCGACCACGGCACCAGTACAAACGATCGCTCGTGAGCGCGCGGATGGGGCAGCACCAGTCCTTCCTCGTCCGCCAGGAGAGTGTCGTAGGCGATCAGGTCCAGATCCAGGGTCCGCGGGGCCCAGCGCACGAGGCGCTGGCGGCCATGTTTGTCTTCGATCCCCTGCAGTGTGGCGAGCAGCGCCCGCGGCGACAAAGTGGTCCGGATGTGAGCGACAGCGTTAAAAAAGTCAGGCTGGTCTTGGTGCCCGATCGGCGCCGTGCGGGCCAACGGCGAAACTGCCACCACTTCCACACCGGGTTCGTCTCGCAAGTCCTGAAGGGCTGACCGTAAAGTGGCAAGCGCCTCGCCCAGATTAGCACCCAAGGCGATGATGGCATCGACCGGTTCAGCTGGCGCTTGATCGACCGAGGAGACTGGCGAATTCAGCGAGCTGAGCCGAGGGCGCCTAGCGTCCGGCACGGACCCGGCACCAAGCACGCCGTGAGCACTCGGCGCCGACGCGGCCAGCGGCCCAGGCGCTGGAAAGGGCTCGGCTCCACGGCTTGATACCGCTGCCATCTCGCGCGCCCGGGCCCCGGGCCAAATCCGCGTCTGACCAGACGGGCGAAGCGGAACGGCCGGTCGCCGCTGCGGGCGCGGTTCGGAGGTCGGTTTAGCACCAGCCTGATTGACAGCCGCAGGTGAGAACTGGGGAGCCAAAGGCTGGTTCCCGTTGCCGCTCGCGTCGTCATCTTCAAGCGGGGGGCCGACCAAGCCAGCGCGCCGCTCGGCGGCGCTGACGGCTTCGAACAGGGCCGAATCGGGTGCGACGAAGGTAGCCGACCCTGACCGGCGGCGCGCGCGCCGCAAGTGAACGGCCACGCCGCTGTGAGCCACACCGAGCGCCGCTCCGGGTTTGTGGACGGTGACCTCGGCCAGTTCAACCCGGCTGTTTTCTAGGACCGCGTCAGCGATCATAGTGGCGACTGTCTCCACCAAGTTCTGGGGTGGACCCGCCAGGATCTCAGCCACCCGTTTGGCCGTCTTGCTGTAATCGACAGTCAGGCTGAGGTCGTCCGACTCAGCGGCGGGACGGGCATCAAAGTGCAGGCGCACATCAGCCCGAAAGGTTTGCCCGTTCCGGCGTTCCTCCGGCATTACCCCGTGGTAGCCGAATGCTGTTATGCCGCGCAGTTCAATGACATCGAGTGCCTCGTCCACGTTCGCCGCCTGCCATTCCATTAGGCCATCATCCTCCCGTTTCATCTCTCAGCGAAAGCCCGGCCGATTCCGTCCGCCCATTTAGGTCCGCCCATTTAGGTCAGCCCGGTGGCTCCCCGCCGCCCAGCGGACGGCCTGAGCCACCCGAACGGCGGCCGCGTTCGCGGCGACAGCATGGACCCTCACACACCAAACTCCAGCCCGCGCCACCAAGGCTGTGACCGCCGCCGTCGCATCATCACGTCCAGCCGCGCCCCGTTTTTCCAGGGCCGGTTCCAGACCCTGGACCGGCGCCAAGAATCGTTTCCTCGAAGCACCCACTAACAAAGGGAAACCCAGCGCGGTGAGCTCATCGAGGCGCGCCAACAGCGGCCAATTTGAAGCACCAACTTTAGCGAAACCCAAGCCAGGATCTAGTATGATCGATCGCTTGTCCACTCCCGCCGCGATTGCTTTTGCGACTCTGGCCGCTAGTTCCGCTGCCACTTGATTGACCACATCGGTGTAGACGTCGCGCCTGTCCATACGGTCTCCATGGCCCCGCCAATGCATCAACACAACTGGCAGGCGAGCCGCGGCCAATACCGCGAACATGGCTGGGTCAGCCCGCCCACCAGAGACATCGTTGACCAAGCAGGCGCCCGCCTCAATCGCGTCGGTCGCGACCGACGCCCGCATGGTGTCCACCGACACCGCCAAGCCGCGACCGGCCAATTCCCGGATGAGTGGAATCACTCTCCGGCGCTCTTCCTCGGCTGGAACCCGACCGGCGCCCGGACGGGTCGATTCGCCTCCCACGTCGATTAGATCGGCGCCCGCGGCGACCATCGCCTCACAGTGCCTTAGCGCCGCCGCCAGTTCAACGTAGCGCCCGCCGTCCGAGAACGAGTCCGGTGTCAGGTTGCAGATGCCCATTACCGCTGTCCGCTCCAGTACCGCCAAGCTCTCTGGCAGAGGCGCTGGCCGGAGCGGCATCGAACGCCCGATGGCACCAGGTGAAGCGTGCCCCGCGAGCGGGAGTCTCCCCTCTCCCGCCCGGTCTTCGCTGGGTGCGGCATCAACACCGGAAGTGAGCGGTGGCGGCCCGCCGCCATTAGGCACCGCCGTTCGACTCTTGCTCATCCGCGCCAACTTTCTTAGCCGCCATCAGTGGGCGATCAGGGCCATCGCTTCCGCCCGGGTCGGCCCGGATCGCAAGACCCCGCGCACAGCCGAGGTCACGGTCTTAGAACCGGCCGCCTTGACGCCCCGCATGGTCATGCAAAGGTGTTCCGCTTCCACCACCACGATCACCCCGCGCGCCTCCAGCGACTCCATCAGGGCATCGGCGATCTCGCTGGTCAGGCGTTCTTGGACCTGAGGGCGCCGGGCATAAGCCTGGACTAGCCGGGCCAGTTTCGACAGACCGGTGATGGTGCCGTCAGCGGCCGGTATATAGCCCAAGTGGGCCAGGCCGTGGAAAGGCATCAGGTGGTGTTCACACATTGAGTAGACGGCGATGTCCTTGACCAGCACCAGTTCTTGGTGTCCCAAGTCGAAACGAGCGGCCAAGGCTTCGCGCGGATCGCAGTGCAGCCCAGCGAACACCTCACTAGCGGCCCTCGCTACCCGCGCTGGCGTTTCGGCCAGGCCGGGACGGTCCGGATCTTCGCCGATGCCGTAAAGGAACTCCCGCACTGCCGCTTCGATTCGGGCCTGGTCAAAACCGGCGGCCAAGGGGTCGTCAACCGCCGCTGCTGGCGCTACCCGCGGGGCCGTATCAGCCATCGGAGGCACCATCAGTTCCACTCGTGCCAGCCGAAGGCGCCGCCGGAGGCGACGGAGACGAAGGAGACGAAGGAGACGAAGGAGACGAAGGAGACGAAGGAGACGAAGGAGACCCAGCAGAGGCAGCAGAGGCAGGCGG
>JAIRNM010000014.1 GCA_031258055.1 Bifidobacteriaceae bacterium | reverse complement strand
TCGCCTTCGTTGACAACACCAGTCGGTTTCACTTGGGTGGCCACCCACGGGCTGTTGACAACCACTGTCTCAGTAGGGTCACCGATCTTCCCTTTCGACTTCGTGACCGTCCCGCCTGGGCGGGTGGTTCGCTCACGGAACGCCACACAATAACCAGACTGGTCATAGGCAACCGGCGTATCAGACGTCCACGAACCCTCAACCGCTTCAGCCTCGGTGACAACATGCCTACCAGCCGGTATCGGGTCAGGCCAATCCGCTTCCTTAGCCGGAATCTCACACTCCCAATCCTCGGGTTGAAGGGTGCGGTCCTCCACTGGAAACACCCAAGCCGTGATCTCAATAACATCGCCAGCCGCCAGGTTCCCCCACCTGACGGTATCCGCTACAGGCTGATTCTCTTTCACCACACCGTCCGGGGCAACCTGGGTGGTCACCCACGGCTCGTTGAAGAACACTGTCTCCGATTCGTCACCGATCTTCCCTTTCGACTTCGTGACCTTGCCCGTCGAATCAGTGGTTTGCTCACGGAACGCCACACAATACCCAGACTGGTCATATGACACCCGCACCGGCGAGAACCAAACACCGAGTTTCGCTTGCGCAGCGGTGACAACATGCCGCCCAGCCGGTATCGGGTCAGGCCAATCCGCCTCGTTAGCGGGAATGTCACACTTCCACTGCTCTGGCTGGAGGGTGCGGTCCTTGACAGGGAACACCCAAGCCGTGATCTCAATAACGTCACCCGCCGCCAGGTTCCCCCACGTAACCACGTCCGCAACTGGTTCGCCTGGTGTCAACACACCAGCCGGGACCGTCGCAGTCGTCACCCACGGCTCCTCGGATTGGACACAGAAACTCTCATTCGCGTCATTGAACGACGACTGATAAGGGGGAACCCGCTCGTCACCGTCAAACCGGTAAACAAACACGTAACAGCCCGGCTTGAAATCCGTGATGTCCTCATCCCAACCAACCGTGAACGTGCCGTTAACCGCTGGCAAGTCACCAGACCAATGCACCGATGTGCCAGCCGGAACCTCATCCCCGGCGTCCGCTAAAACCTCTTTCGTGACCGGCCCGTACAACACCACCTGGGCGGTGTCCCGGTCAGCCTGCCAGCCAGACACACCATCAAACTCGGTGTGATCCGGCGGGTAACCCGCGATAGTTATTGTGTCCATCGCGTAGCCGTCCGCCGGCACATTCAAATCCCGAGCCGTTGAAGACACCTCCAACGGTGGCAGCGTCAAGTCTGACGTTTCATCAAACATCCAATAGTCGTGGGAGGCGTCCGCCCGCAGTATCGACGGGTCAGGTTGGTCCGCTTTCAACACCTGCCAACGCCACATGTAAAACCCCGGCGTGATAGCCCTGTAAACCGGTGTCACCAACCGGCTGCCCGGAGCCGTCCAAGTCTCGGTCATCTCATACACTGCCACAGCCCCACTCGCCGTCGAAGGCGACTGGTTAAACGGCCTCGATGACTGATACAACGTCCCCCGCGCCACCACCGGAATATACGCGTTGGTGTCCGGGTTTCTTAGCCAGGTGTCGCCTGGTGCGGCTGTGATTGTTACCCGGTCCGTTACCGGATCGTTTACGTTCAGGTATTGGTTGGGAACTTCGCTGGACACTTGAACGGCGAAATCCCAGATAGCATCCTTCGGGTCACCTTGATTCGAGATCTCGTGTGTGAGCCCACCTGGATTGACCACATAGCCTTGATAACCCGGGGCTTGTGCCGCCGACACCAACACTTGGTTGCCGGGAACGCTGGCCGTGACCCGGATCCACACTGAACCCGGACCAGTCGCTGTCGCTGTCCGCGTGTCGGGTGCGCCATTAGATGTCACAGTCATCGACTTAGAGCCACCGGGGAACACCGCCGGGCCGATGATCGTGTAAGTGAGCCGCCAACCCGACAAATAGTTGCCCACCGAGTTCACGATCCCCAACCCTGAGAACGTCACCGTCTTATCCATGTTCGGGGTCACTAAGGGTTTGTTGATATGCGGCGGCGTATGCCCGTCAGGGGCGAACGAATACCACACCAGGTTCGCCGCCTCTGCCCGCTGTTGCTCAGCCGTAGTCATGTCTGTCCACCAAGTTGGGCGGGTCACCGGATCGTGGGGAAGATCTTCAGTGTCTTTCAAGAAGTACGCCAATGCGACCGCGTCATTCTGACTTGGTAGTGAGGACGCGTTAGGCCAGAAATGCCACAACATGAAAGCTGCCCTCGGTGACGTGTACCACGACCGTCCGGTGACCTGCCTGTTCACCGCCGCGCCGTTATCTAAACAGATACCGGGGCCGTTCGGGAACTCCACAATCCCCAGAAACGTCTTGCTACCGATCTCACGGCCCACTAGATGATCCCCCACCGCCGCCTCAGCAACTGGAACGATCCCAGCCGCCCACATCACTCCTGCAGCGGCCAGGACCGCCAACAATCTCCGCTTAACACGCCAGCTCTTCGGCGAGGTCGTGTGTTTCGGTTCACGTGCCATGACACGTCCTTTCAATAATCTGGGATGCGAGCTTCACGAACACGTGCCAACGCGCCCTGGTGGCACCGCTATTGCCACAGACCTTCCTTGGCGCCGGCGGCGGAGAATACGTTGCTCAGACATGGCGATCCCATCAACAGCGTTTTGATCTGCCGATCTTGGTTCACCCAGGCCGAAGTCCGGCGCTGTCGACCCGAAAGCCTGTGGATCGGTATTACTACGCAGTTGCCCGATGCCGTCCAGTCAGCCGCCGTCTATCGCTGCGTTGTCCGCCGCCCGTTCGGCTTCGGCTAGGGCAATTCGGTGAGCTGGGGTCAATTGGTTGGAGTCAAGCCAGCCGTTAGGTAGGCGTGGGCGCCTGGCGCTACCGCCCCGTCCCCGTGGCATTTCTGCCACCCGGCCCGGATAAGGCGTTTCGGGATCTAGCGCCACCGCGAGCCGATCGAGATCTTGGAGTGAACTCAGCCGGTGGGCCGCCGCGCGCTCGGGGCCGCCCACTCGGTAGCCTTTCAAGTACCAGCTCATATGGCGCCGTAGCTCGCGTAGGCCGCGCTCTTCGGAGCCCGTGAATTCGACCAGCCCCAAGGCATGTCGCTTGACCACGTCAAGAACAAACCTTAGGTTCGGCCGGAGGCGCTCCGCCCGCCGGTCGAACAGGGCTTGGAGGTCAGCGAAGAGCCAAGGGCGACCCAGCAGTCCTCGGCCGACCACAACGCCGTCGCAGCCGGTCTCTGTGAGCATGGCGGCGGCATCGTCCGCTTCGAAGATGTCCCCGTTACCCAATACGGGAATGGACTTCACGGTGTCCTTTAGGAAGGCTATATGCGACCAGTCGGCTCGTCCGGAATAGTGTTGGGCGGCTGTGCGGGCGTGTAGAGTCAAGGCGGCGGCGCCCTCTGACTCAGCCGCCAGACCAGCCTCAAGGAAAGTCAAGTGCTGCTCATCTATGCCGCTGCGGAGCTTGACGGTGAGGGGAATGGGAGTGGCCGCCGCCACGGCTCGACCGACGATCTCCCGGAACAGCCCTAGTTTCCAGGGGAGGGCCGCTCCCCCGCCCTGGCGCGTGACTTTCGGCACCGGACAACCGAAGTTGAGGTCTATATGGTCCGCCAGGTTTTCGCGGCGGATCAGGGCTGCGGCTGCGGCGACGGCGGCTGGTTCAAGGCCGTAAAGCTGGATTGAGCGCGGCGCTTCGCTTGGATCGTGGCTGACTAGCTGGCGGGTCGCCGGATGGCCCAGGATGAGTGCGCGGGCGGTCACCATCTCAGTGACGAATAGGCCCCGGCCGAATTCGCGGCAGAGCAGTCGGAAAGGACGGTTGGTGACGCCCGCCATTGGCGCGGCCATCACTGGAGCCGGGGCTTGAAGGGGGCCGAGCCTCAGGACCGGCCAGGTTCCGCCGTCATCCTCCCCTGTCGTCCCGCGCGGAGCGAACCTTAGTCGCGGGATCTCGCCGTTCCCGTCCGCCCGGGGTCCTGAGACTTCGCGCCGGATGGCTTGAGCGGCACGGGATAACTCCAACGGGTGGTTGTTCATGCCCCTACGAGCAGCGCTGCGAGTCGTTCCTTTACTTGGCCCAGCCCGACCCGTTCTTGGGCCATCGAATCGCGTTGGCGGATGGTGGCGGCGTCATCGTCCAGCGAATCGAAGTCTATGGTGACGCACAGCGGCGTGCCGATTTCATCTTGGCGGCGGTAACGCCTGCCGATGGCGCCGGCGTCATCGAACTCAATATTCCAGTATTTCCGCATTTCAGCAGCCAAATCGCGGGCCTTGGGCGAAAGTCTGGCGTCGCGCGAGAGCGGCAGCACGGCGGCCTTGA
>JAIRNM010000429.1 GCA_031258055.1 Bifidobacteriaceae bacterium | reverse complement strand
GAGCCACGGGGTCTGTCCCTCCGGCTCGCGGGCTGCTCTGAGCCACGGGGTCTGTCCCTCTGGCTCGCGGGCCCGGTTGACCGGGGCGGCTTCGAGCATCAGGGCGTGAGCCACGGGGTCTGTCCCTCCGGCTCACGGGCTGCTCTGAGCCACGGGGTCTGTCCCTCTGGCTCGCGGGCTGCTCTGAGCCACGGGGTCTGTCCCTCCGGCACCGACGAGGTGATGTGTAAGAGCATTCGGGTGTTGCCGAGGGTGTTGGGCTTGACGCGGGCCAAGTCGAGGAATTCAGCGACGCCATCATCATGCGAACGCAATAGCTGCTCATAGACGCCGCGCGTGACAGGGATACCTTCGATCGGCTGGAAGCCATAGGCGCTGAAGAACGCGACTTCGAAGGTCAGGCAGAACAAGCGGCGCAAGTCGAATTCGCGGGCCCGTTCGATCAGTCCTTCCACCAGCCGACGGCCCACACCTTGGCCGCGCCAAGCCGGCGCGGTCGCCAAAGTGCGGATTTCGCCCAGTCCGTCCCACATCACATGGATGGCGCCGCAGCCAATCACGGCATTATCACCATCCACGGCGACTAGGAATTCTGGCAACGACTCGTAGTAGCTGACCGGCTCCTTGGCGACCAACAGCCGTTGTTCTACATACGGCGCCGTCAAAGACCGAATCTGCTTGATGTCCGGGCTGCGAGCGGCCCGGACTTGAAAACCACGCGACACAACCATCCATCTTCGCAAGAGATCACCGGGCAAGGAAAATCCTGGCCGCGGCTCCCATCTCTAATCGAGGTTGATCGGTGGGAGGTCCTCGTCTCGCACCCCGGCACCAGCCATGGCCGGTTCGGCCGAATGCGGCAAGAACACGAACTTGCCGTCCGAGCCTTCGCCCGTTGCGTCGACTTCAACCCGTTCACCCCGGCGGATCTCGCCGAACAAGATCTTCTCCGACAGGACGTCTTCGATCTCACGCTGAATGGCGCGGCGCAGCGGACGAGCACCCAGAACCGGATCGTAACCGCGATGAGCCAGCAGCTTGCGCGCCGCCTCAGTCAGCGAAATGCTCATGCCCTGATCCTTCAAGCGCTCATCCAACCGGGCCATCATCAGGTCGACAATCTGCTCAATCTGCGCTTCAGTCAACTGCGGGAAGACAATCGTGTCGTCAACACGGTTCAAGAACTCAGGCCGGAAATGCTGTTTCAACTCGTCCTGGACCTTGTTCTTCATCCGCTCGTAGTCATTCGAGAGAGCGCCACCGGCTTGGAACCCGGTCATCACGCCCTTAGCGATGTCTTTAGTCCCCAAGTTGGTCGTCATGATGATGACAGTGTTCTTGAAGTCCACGGTGCGGCCCTGGGCGTCTGTCAACTTGCCCTCTTCGAGGATCTGGAGGAGCGAGTTGAAGATGTCGGCGTGAGCCTTTTCGACCTCGTCGAAGAGGACCACGGAGAACGGCTTGCGCCGGACCTTCTCAGTCAACTGGCCACCCTCCTCATAACCGACATAGCCAGGAGGCGATCCGAACAGCCGTGAAACGGTGTGCCGCTCCGAGTACTCCGACATGTCGAGTTGGATCAGAGCGTCTTCATCGCCGAACAAGAATTCCGCCAGCGCTTTGGCCAACTCGGTCTTGCCCACACCGGTCGGACCGGCGAAGATGAACGAACCACCCGGGCGCTTGGGGTCTTTCAGACCCGCCCGCGTGCGGCGAATCGCCTGCGACAGAGCCTTGATGGCTTCGTCTTGGCCAATTACGCGTTTATGTAACTCATCTTCCATGCGCAGCAACCGCGAGGATTCCTCTTCGGTCAGTTTGATCACAGGGATACCGGTGGACATCGCCAGAACCTCGGCGATCAGTTCATCGTCCACCTCAGCGACGGTGTCCAGGTCGCCTGCCCGCCAGGCCTTCTCCCGTTCAGCCCTTGCCTCAGAGAGCTTGCGCTCGTCATCGCGCAAGGCGGCGGCTTTTTCGAAGTCCTGGTTGTCGATGGCGGCTTCCTTCTCTTTGCGCGTTTCCGCGATTTGCTCGTCCATCTCGCGCAGTTCCGGCGGCGCTGTCATGCGCCTGATCCGCAAACGAGCGCCAGCCTCATCAATCAGGTCGATCGCTTTGTCCGGCAAGAAGCGGTCGTTGACGTAACGATCAGCCAGTTGGGCGGCGGCCACTAGAGCTGAATCCGTGATTGAAACCCGGTGATGGGATTCGTAGCGGTCGCGCAGGCCGCGCAAGATGTCAATCGTGTGCGTCACCGAGGGCTGTTGAACCTGGATGGGCTGGAAGCGGCGTTCCAAAGCCGGGTCTTTCTCGACGTACTTGCGGTATTCATCAAGCGTGGTGGCGCCGACCGTTTGCAATTCACCGCGGGCCAGCATGGGCTTGAGGATAGAGGCCGCGTCGATGGCGCCTTCGGCCGCGCCAGCACCGACTAGCGTGTGAATCTCATCGATGAACAAGATGATGTCGCCGCGCGTCCTGATTTCTTTCAACACTTTCTTCAAGCGTTCTTCGAAATCGCCGCGGTAGCGCGAGCCAGCCACCAGCGAACCCAAATCAAGGGTGTAAAGCTGCTTGTCTTTCAGGGTTTCTGGAACGTCACCGCGGACAATGTCCTGGGCCAGGCCCTCGACTATGGCGGTCTTGCCGACCCCCGGCTCGCCGATCAGCACTGGGTTGTTTTTGGTGCGGCGGGACAGCACCTGCATTACACGCTCAATTTCCTTCGAGCGCCCAATCACCGGATCAAGTTTGCCTTCGCGGGCGGCCTGGGTGAGGTTTTGGCCAAACTGGTCCAGCACCGCCGAACCGGCTGGCGCCGATTCGGCCGGGGCGGTCCCAGCCATCTGCTCTTTACCCTGGTACACCTGCAGCATCTCAATGACTTGTTGGCGTAACCGCCCCAAGTTAGCACCCAGTTTGACCAGCACACGAGCGGCCACGCCTTCGCCCTCGCGGATCAGCCCCAGCAAGATGTGCTCGGTGCCAATGTAGTTGTGCCCCAGTTGCAGGGCCTCACGCAGCGTCAGTTCAAGGACGCGCTTGGCACGCGGCGTGAACGGAATGTGGCTGCCGCTGGGCGCCTGCTGTCCCTCGCCGATGATCTCTTGCACCTGGGTGCGCACGCTCTCAAGCGTCATGCCAATAGCCTCAAGGGCTTTGGCGGCAACGCCTTCACCTTCGTGGATCAGTCCCAGCAGAATGTGCTCGGTTCCCAGGTAGTTGTGATTGAGCAGCCGGGCTTCTTCCTGAGCCAGCACAATCACCCTGCGCGCACGGTCCGTAAAGCGCTCAAACATAGTGCTCCTAACTAAATCACCCCGAAGAAGCTCCTTCGAGCCAGCGGATACTCCCCGAGGACGGCCATAGGCTTCGGATAGGCCACGTCAAGTGGCGCGCTTAGCCCACCTATTCGACTGTAGCTACCAAGGGGCCCCAATTGCACGCCTGTTCGCCACAGGCGCAGCGGGATTTACTTGCGTAAACGCCTTGCACGGCGCCAAGCCCAGTTGTTTCCGCCCGCTTGAACGCTGAGGGTGCCTAAGTAATTCCCGCTGCCGATGCCGTCACGGGCGTCTGGCCGCCATCGGCAACACTTCGCTCGGAGCCCTCCTTGTCCCCCGAGTGGGGGAAATCGCTCCCAAACCGCCCGAGTCAAGCGAATTGTGGGGCTAGATCAATTCGCGCTCCATGGAGTGAGTAACCGCGGCTGTGCGGTCGGACACATCGAGTTTCAGATAGATGCGGGATAACAGAGTCTTGACCGTAGAGGGCTGAACCACGAGTTCCTCGGCGATTTCCCGGTTCGACAGGCCTCGCGCCGCCAGACGCAAGATCTCAGCCTCGCGTGGCGTGAGTCTGACCTGACTGGAGTCCAGAGCGGCTTTGATCCGAAGGCTGTAGTCGTGAGGGCCCGCCGCCGCCTGCCGCACGGCCCGCGCGAATTCTTCGCGCGGTGAGCCCTTGATGAGGTAATCCGACGCGCCAGCGCGAACGGCTTGGGCGATTCGCGCGTCTGAATCAAAGACCGTGACGGCCACGGCGCGAGTTTGGCAGCCGGCTTGGGCGGCATCGGCCAAGATCTGTTCAATAGCCCATACGCCGCCGTTACCGGGCATCTCCAGATCCATCGTGACGATGTCCGGTGCGGTGCGCCGGGCCATTTCGACGGCTTCTTCGCCGGTCGACGCCTCACCGATCACGGTGATATCCGGCGCTCGGTTGAGCAAATCGACCAAGCCTTGACGCACTATTGGATGGTCGTCAACCACCAACACGCGTATAGTTGACTCAGCGTTTGCCTCTGGCTCATCCGATCCGGACTGAGTTGCGAGCGCGGCCAACGGGCCAATCGGGTCAACCTCGACGCGTAGCAAGGCGCCGGAGCGGTCCGGACGGCGCAGCAGTCTCATGGACCCGCCCATCGACTCAACGCGTTCGCGCAAGCCCGCCAGACCAAACCCGCCCTCAACAATTCCCTCGGTTGGGCCAACCCCATCGTCAATAACATCAACCCGCAAATGCTCGCCGCGCAGGACGGCCCGGACTTCAGCTTCGGTGGCGCGCGAATGCTTTCGGATATTGGCCAGTCCTTCCTGAATGGCGCGCACCACGAGCATGCGCAGGTGTTCAGGCAGATCATCCGGCAGATCGACAGTGGCCCTGACGGGCATCCCCATTTCCCGGCTGAAGCGCGCCGCCAAGGTCGGCAAGATCTCGCTCAGCGGCCCTTCGAGCTCAATCCGCGTGCCTTCCGCCACCAACGCCCTGGCGTTGGCCAACGAGTCGAGCGCCGTCTCCGCCACAGTTCGCAGGTCGTAGGCGAGCTCCGGTTCGCGGCCGTCCGCCACCACAAGGCGGTTTTGGGCACGTTCTGTCGCCATGATTATGGCCACCAAAGATTGGGCAATGGTGTCGTGGACTTCGCGTGCGAAGCGTTCGCGTTCCGCCATCACTCCGGCTTCATGTTCGGCCGTCGCTTGGGCTCTCAGCGCTAGCTCGAGGGTAGCTGAGAGCGTCCGTCGCTCAGCGCTCCAGCGCCAGGACGAACGCAACCAGAGCCCGGTAATGACCGACAGCGCCACCACTGGGATCTGCCGTAAGACGGCAGTGATTGGGCCTTGCGCCAGCGCCGTGCCTGTGCCGACCGTCGCACCGACAACCAAAGCACTAGCCAACATAACCCGGACGGGAGCCTTTTCGCCGGCGCTGGCCCACAGGATAGTGAAGAGCGGTACCTGGAACAGTCCCATTGGCTGCGCCACCCACGCTGCTAAACCGAGCAGCACACTTGAGAGAACCACCACCGCCCACAGGCGGGGTGCCTCGACTGGTTTCACCCACGGCAGCCCAGGTCGCAGGAACACGCAATACACAGCGACCAAACCGGCCACGACCAACCCCAACTTGATGGCGAGGGCCGACAGGTCAGTGCCCGGATCGCTGTCGTACAAGCTGAGCGCCGCTGTTCCCACCAGCAACCACAGCATCACGCAGTGGAAGAAAGGCG
>JAIRNM010000425.1 GCA_031258055.1 Bifidobacteriaceae bacterium | reverse complement strand
GGTGACGCGGTCAGCGCCATCCACGGCCCGCTCGGCAATGAAAGCTCAATCGATACGGCTGGCGCCATCTCTAACGGCTGCATCCGCCTGCACATGGCGGACCTAGACGCTTTGGCGGCCGTGGTGCCGCCCGGCACCCCCGTTGACATCGCCTAAGCTCTCCCCGACAACCCCCGCCCTCGTCATCCGCCTATTCCTCGACCGTAGTTTCGTTCGTCGTGCCAGAGCCCTCTTCGCCGACTGTGACGTGGTTGAAGGGCAGCAGGGGTGAAACCCAGGGGAAGAAGGTCGTGAAACAGATCGCGACGATCGCGGCGACGACCGCCGCGAACATAACAACTTTGATCCACCAAGGACCGGGCGCATGGCGCCACAACCAGCCGTACATGCGCGCCCCTACCCTTCGCCCACGAGTTCTTCGAGTTGGCCTTCAGATTTATCTACCCAGTAAGCCATTTCACCCCAAATGACATAGCGTTGTTTAGCGGAGAACATCGGATGGCAGGTCGTCAGCGTCATGATCCGCTGGGTCGGGGTGGCGCCTTCCTCGTTCGGGACCGGCAGGATCACGCGCACCGCATCCGGGTAGACAATCTCACGTCCGTAAACCTTGTAGACAAAGAAGTACTGGGCGGTTTCAACGATCAACGAATCGCCATCTTCCAATTCCGCCACACGGTTGTACGGCTTGCCGTAGGTAGTCCGATGGGCCGAGGTCGCGAAGTTGCCGACTCGTCCCGGCCCCTCAGTTCCCACGTAGTGGCCAATCAAGCCTTTATTGAGTATTTTTACTCGATCGGTGTCTTCGACGATCGGCACGTTGTACTCCAAGCCCCAGCGCGGCACATGCAACGTTCCCCAGGATTCTCCGAAGGCAGGGGTAGCCAGAGGCGAATCGTCTACTGGCGGCGGTTCGACCGCCGGATCGTGTAAGGGCGCAAAACCGGAGTCGACGGGCGGTTCAACCCAGGTTCTATCCTCAACAATCTCACGGCGTATTTCACGGGCCTCCGCGTTCGCCTCAACGTCTGTCCAAACCAGCTCCCACACCACGTACAGACCCAGCAGCAGGCCCAGCGTGATCAGCATTTCGCCAATCCCGCCGATCACCGCCGCGCCATGGCGCCGCTTGCGCCGCTCGGTCCGCTCCCGCCTAGTTCCCCGTGCCGTCCCGCCCGGCGCCCCCAACCTGTCGAGCGTTGCCGTGGGTCCGGGGGGGGTGGCTGTGGCGACGCCCGCGGCTGCCCCAGACCCGACCGGAGACCAGCGCGGTCGCGGGAAGAACTGATCTGGGTCTTGTGTCATGGTGGTTAGTCCTTAGGTTCGGCCAACTGGCCGGGGGTCGGTTGGCCGATTGTCGGTTCATCAAGTGCCTTGGCGTACCGTAGCGCCGATGGCGGCGCCGTGTCACCTGGGATTGTCAATTCGGCCTGATCCATTGTGCGCCAAGTCAGGCCGACCCGCTCAGCCCGTTCGCGGTAAGCGCGAACTAACGGCGCGTCGTCAAGCCGCTGGCGCATATCCTCGGCTGGTCCAATGGCGCTGATCTCGAACGGCGGCGAATAGACTCGCCCACCCACCAAGATGACGTTGCCAACACACTTGATCTTCGTCGCCGAGGTTACACGATGGCCTTGGACCGCCATAGCCTCGGCGCCGCCAGCCCAAAGCGCGTTGATGACGGCGTCGATGTCCTGCTGGTGGACCACTAGCTCTTCTCCCGGTATGGGGCTGTCAGCGAGAAAATCCGGCGCTTGGTCGGCATCGTCCAAGGTGACTGTCAATCCCGGGCCGGTTACCGCCACGGCTCCCGCCGCTAGGGCCAACTCCTCCGTCTCCAACTGATCGTTGGCGGGCAGCGCTGGCGCCAACGCCGCCACCTGATCGGTCAGTTCCGCCTGACGCCCGGCCATCTCAGCCACTTCGCGGTCGCGGGCCGTCACCAGGCCACGTAGGCCCGGCGCGTCCCGCAGATCAGAGTCGGCGCCGGAACCAGCGTTCCACGCGAAGAGCCAGCCCACTAAGACCGTCACAAGCCCAACCGTCAAAGTCTGGCGACCCGGCCCGTACCGCTTCTTTCGCCTTGCCTGGCGCCCTGTCAATTGAGATCCTTCCCGGGGGTCCGAGTCGTCTGTCGCCACTTTAGCGGTGTTACCCGCCAACCATCCGCGCCAATCGGCGGTTTCGGTACGCTGTAACGACACAACTACCAAATCCGCCCGCCGTGCGCGCGGTGTGGTCGGGGCCGACGGCACTTCCTCTGCCTTCGGCACCCACCCACTTAGTGCGAATGGTTGGGCCTAAGCCGTAGGGAGCATGCTGTGCCTGAGTCACGCTCGCGCAAGAAGAAGAAGCGGGTTTATGTCGCGCCGCCGGTTTCGAAAGCGCCGCGGCCTTCGCCGTCCTGGTGGGCTCCCGTCATGGTGTCAGTCATGCTGCTGGGGTTGGTCTGGGTGGTCGTCTTTTACCTCTCGCGCGCCGCTTGGCCTATTCCCCAGCTCGGCAACTGGAACCTCGCCATCGGATTCGGCCTGATCCTGGGAGGTTTCGGGATGACCTCAGCCTGGCGTTGACAACCGTTTGGCGGCCAGCGCCGACCAACCCAATCGCCAGATGTCCCCAGATGGGGAAAAGGCTGGGGAAAACTACACAGTTGTAATTCTCTTCCTTGGAGGGTTATCCACAGTTTGGGGCCCAATTGGCCTGCGTTCTTGGGGTTTATCCCCAGCCGACCTCGGTTTTTCCACAGCCGCCTCTGAATATCCACGCTTGACCTCGCACCGACACAACTGGTTGGCGGGCAGTGCCCAGAGCCGCCCACAGCGCTTTTACCAGGTCAGCGGCGACACGGTCAGCACCATCACGGCGAGCACCAGCAGGGGCACAGCGACGGCCACTAGCCAGGCGTAAAGCCGCCGCCGGGCCCTGGGCGCGTAGATATATGCCGCCGCCATGGCGGCGCCCGTCAGTAAACCGCCAACGTGGGCCTGCCACGAGATCTGCGCCACGACCAAGCTGAAAACCAGGTTGATGCCAATCACGCCAGCTATCCCGCTGATGTTCCCGCCCAACTTGCGCGCAGCCAACAAGGAAGCGGCGAACAACCCGAAAACCGCCCCGGAAGCGCCCAAGGTGCCGGTCCAGGCCCCGGAATAGGTGAAATCAAACAGCCGAAAGTAGATCAGCACGGCCGCGTTCCCGCCCAGAGCCGATCCTAGGTACAGGGCCGTCAGACGAGCGCGTCCCAGTAGCTGTTCCATGAAGCTGCCAACCACCCACAGCGCGTACAGGTTGAAGGCCAGGTGCATCACCCCGCCGTGGGCGAAGGCAGCCGTCACCATGCGCCACGGCTCGGACCAAGTCAAACCCGGCTCTAGGACCAGATAGGAAGTGAGCCGGTCGCCGGTCGCCTTCTGCCCAACGAACACCAGCGCGCACAGGGCGATCATCGTGATGGTGACAACGGGCGCGCCAGCTCCGATCGGTGCGCCCAGGACTGATCGGGCGACCGGTGCCCGCCGCGCCGCTTGGCGCACGCAGTCGGGGCAGTGCACGCCAACGGCGGCGGGAATCTGACAACGCGGGCAGACTGGCCGGTCACAGCGCTGGCAGCGAATCAAAGCCAACCGGTCTGGGTGCCGGTAGCAGCGCGAACCGGA
>JAIRNM010000215.1 GCA_031258055.1 Bifidobacteriaceae bacterium | reverse complement strand
GGTCGGGTTTGTCTTCCAGTCCCTAAACTTGGTGATGTCGCTTTCGGCGCTGGACAATGTGCTATTGCCCGCCCGGATCGCTCATCTGGTCCCGTCCGGCCGGGCCGCCCGGCGCGAGTCGTTGGCCCAGGCTCGGGCCACGCTGGGCCGGTTGGGGATCGCCGATGCCGTCCAGCGCCGCCAAGCCTCACTCCTTTCCGGTGGTGAGCGCCAGCGGGTGGCGGTGGCGCGTGTGCTATTCAACCGGCCTGAAGTAGTGTTCGCGGACGAACCGACCGGGGCCTTGGATTCCGAATCCGGCAACCTGGTCCTAAACGAGTTGCAACTCTTGGCCAGGTCAGGTTCTACTGTCGTGTTGGTGACCCACGACCTGGAGGCGGCTAGCCGCGCCCACCGGGCTTGGGTGTTGCGGGATGGCGCCGTCATTGCCGACGTCGCCTCCCCGACACCCGACCAGCTGTTATCGTTGGCCAGCGCGCCGCCGCCCGGTTACCGCCGCGGCCCGGCCGAGGCGGGTGCGAACCGTGTTTAGGCTGGTGTTCGCTGATTTGCGGGCCGGCTGGCGGCTGTGGGCCGGTGCATTCCTGATTTGTTTAGGCGCGGCCGCTGTGTTCACATTGTTGGCTGTGTTCGCCGGGACAGTGGTTCACGCGCGTGATTGGCTCGACCGGTTGCCGCATGGTCCGTCCTACGCCCAGCTATCGGAGGCGGCGGCTATGTTGTCGCTTTTCACGGTGGCTCCGACGGTGATTGTCCTGGCGGTGGTGCTGGGCCTGCTGGGGCAACAGACAGCCCGTCAACATGCAACTTGGCGGCTGTCCGGTGCGCTGCCGGGGCAGGTCAGGCACGTCATCGTCGCCCAAGCGGGGATCACGGCGTTGGTTGGCGCGGCTGCTGGCTTGGCTTTGGCGTTGCCGTTCCGGCAGCGGGCGGTGAACCTGCTGGCGGAGATCCCGGAGCCGGACCGGCTGGAAGCCTGGGCGTCGCCGCTTTGGCTGGGTGGTGTCGCAGTGGTCATGGTGGTGGTCGGGGTGGCCGGTGCTTCTTTGCCGGCTTTCCGGGCGTCGCGTCGCCCTGCGGCCCTGGTACTGGCCGAACCGAAGCCGAGGCGCGCGATGGGTCCTTTCCGCTGGGTGCTGCTGGGTCTGTTTGGATTCGTCGCTGTGTTCGGGATGTCGCCGCCGCCGGGCGGTCTAGAGGAAATCCGGCAGGCTGATCGGAGCGCGAAAGGCTCGGCGGACGCCGTAGCGGACTGGGTAACTGCTTGCTCAAACACCGGTTTGGCGGTGGCAGTTTTGCTGGCGATAGCGGCGCCGGTGGTCGCGCCGCTGGTGTTGCGGGCTTGGACGGCGCTGCTGCCAGCCGACCGGGCACCGCTTTGGCAGTTGGCGCGCCATTCGGCGGCCGCCAAATTGGTTGTTTCGACGGCAGCGGTGACCCCTTTGATGGTGGCGGTGGATCTGTTCGGCGTCTATTTCGGGACAAGCCGCACGCTTTCGGCGGTGCTGTTTCAGGGAGACCAGGGCGCCTCGCGCGACCAGCTAGGACACGACCTGATCGCGCTTACCCCGGCCGTGGCCCTGGCGGTGATCGGCTCAGTGGCCGTGTTAGCGATGATTTCCCGGCGGCGGGACCGCGAACTGGCCGTGTTGCGCGCCCAGACGGCCACCAGCCGCGACATGTCCGTCATGATGTTGTTCGAGGCCCTCATCTACGCGGTCACTGCCGCCCTCATGGCTGCTATCCCGCTGTGTGTGGTCGCGGTCTTGAACGCGCTGGGTATAGCGGCGGCCGGTATGCCGTTGAGCTACCTTCACCTGGCTTTAGTCTTCCCCGGTGTGGCATTCGGCGCGGGTCTGGTCTTGATGACGGCCGTTGTGCTAGCGGCGGGCGCGCCAGCGATCCGCCGCCCGGTGGCAGAGACTCTCGAAATGATCCCCGAATAGACTTGGCGCCGACACCAAGTGGAATGGGTTACCTGGCATGCTGGGTATTCCGGCCGGCGAAGGACGCTGTCCCGTTGGGACTGAGCTATTGTTGCGACCCGGTCGCCATAGTTGTGTAGGGTCGGACAAGTGGCGCGTTTCCCCTGGTTAGGGCACGTTTCCGGATGGCCTCCTACGAAAGTTAACTCGGGTACGGGGTGGCGACCGCGGGTCAGCTAGCCATGGCGGTCGCTGGTTTTGGGGGGTGTTGGGGTGGCTGTGATCCCTCCGGCGAAAGGGGATCTCGGGGTTACTCTTTTTTGGGGCTTCTCAGCGAGGAAGCCGCAGAGCGGGCTGGGTGCTCCCCCAGGCTTGGCCGTGGGCGAGTAAAGGAGCGGAGAATTGATCGCTTGGCATGTTTACCCTCTGGGATTTGCGGGGCTGCCCATAAGACCAGAGGCCAGCGGCACGGGTGAAGCGGACCGGGGCGACGGCATCGGGCAGCTGCCTGGAAAGCCGTTCGAACATCTGGCCAATTGGCTGGTCTACGCTGCCGCGTTGGGTTTCGAGGCGCTGTCGCTTGGCCCGCCCGCTGGACCCATAGTTGGGCTGTTGGACAAGCTGAGGGTTTACTGGGAGCCTGACTTCGGATAGATTTCGATCCGCCGATTTGGCCCAATGCGAGGTGCCCGATGCAACACAGGTCTTATTCTCCCAGGCCCTCTTCCAGAGCGCTGAGGTCTGGGCTGGCGCCTCGACCGACCACCACCAAAGCTCGCCGCCACCAGGGAAACAACGGTTCGACTAAGCTGGCACGGCTCGTGACTCTGGTCAGTGTGGCAGGCGTGGGCTTGGGGGGGTTGGCTGGTCCTTCCCAGATTCCCGACGCGGTCGCCGAAGACGGGGCTGCCCCCGAGATAGTCAGGTATTGGCCACCGCCCACCAACGACCGGTCGGTCGCCCCGGGCGATGTCGAGTTCAAGGGTTCGGTCAGGCTGGACAGCGGGGCGGAGCAACAGGTCAATGTGGTGTTCGCGGTGGACGTGTCAGGTTCGACGAGTTCGCCTGTCCTGATGGATTGCAATGGCGATGGTGTGGTAAGCGAGCAGGATGATTACAACTTGGACGGCAGCGTCGGGGATGTACTGGATTGTGAAATCTCGGCGATCGCCTCTTTGAACGCCGAGTTACGTTCGTTTGAGAACATGGGGTCACGAATCAACGTTTCGATTGTGGCTTTCGGAAGTACAGCGGCGGCCGCGTCGATGACACGTGTGGGCGATCAGTTCATCGCAGCTGGGCATTATGAGGTGGACATCGGCCCTGACGCTGAAGATGGCGACAAAGAAGTCATTCCGGCGTTCAACACCGTCGCCGCCTCGTTGACACGGGGCCAGGTCGGTCAGTATGAGGTCAAGCCGGTCAGCACTGGCACCAGCTTTGACCGGGCTGTGAATACCAGCTTGGACGTGCTGATGGGTAAGTCCGGGACTAGCTGGATCTTGTTGATCTCCGACGGCCAATCAACAGTGTCGCAGGCGACCCTGGGACGGCTGCAAAGCGCGACTGCGAATGACACTAGGGCAAGGACGTTCGCTGTGGCGACAGGGGCGTCATGTTCCGGGCCGCTGACGTCAATCGCTACGGTGGGCGGTGAGCGCTGTGTCAGGGTCAACGACCCGGTGCGGCTGACCACTGGGATAGCGTCTACTCCACCGAGCTATATAGACAAGGTCGAGGTGGAATACATCGGACAGCGCTATGAGGCGGACGTCGATGCCGTCGGCAACTGGTCAGTCACCGTTCCCGATGTGGAAGTTGGCGACAGGACCGTGCTGGTGGACGTGTTCTTCACCAACGGGCTGCCACATACCTGCGCATCCTGGAAATTCCGGGTCCGGACACAGTACTTCGAGCACGTCGCTCTAGGAGATTCGTATGCCGCCGGTGAGGGCAATCCCCCCTACGTTGGGCAACGCAATTGCGGTACCGGCATATGCATGGAATCGAAGGAGAACATCGCTTTCATGTGCCACCGTTCGCAGAATAGCTGGGCTAAGAAGGTCTACGACCAAGCGTATATGGACTACGTCGCAGGCGATATTG
>JAIRNM010000387.1 GCA_031258055.1 Bifidobacteriaceae bacterium | reverse complement strand
TGGGCGGGCTGCGTAGGCCAAAGACTGGGCCGAAACGGCGCCAAGTTATCGGAGGAGGCGGCGCGGCTGGGGCGGAGAAAGTCACTTCTCCCACACCGGTTTGGTGGCGGGCAGCCGTTGCCAGGCCTCCGAGTTGACTCCCGTGCGGCGCCGGCGGTTGATGGCCTTATAAACGGCCTGTCCCTCGCGCGGTCCGAAACCCCAGAAGCGGACCGCGTTGGGCCCGATCTCTTGATAAACCAGCCGGTAGCGTTCCGGCTTCGCGCCGGGCAGGTCAAACTTGAGGCGGAACAGGCCGGTCAGACCGCCGCTGATGTGCCGCGCGCCCAGCGCTTTGCCGGTCTTGTGGTGGTTTAGCACGTCGGAGACCGCCGCCCAGGCGGCATCGGCCAATTCGGGGTCGCGGGCGTCCAGACGTTCGATGTCCGCCAGCGCTTCGAGGTTCCACGAGTCTTCGAGCGGTGGCCTGGGTTGGTTCACTGACGGGCTGACCGGGCGCCGACGAACCGTGCACGAGCCTCGGTGCCGGATATAGTGGGCGCGTCGCGGCGCGCTTCCACCATGGCGATGTCGGCTTCGTCTTGCCGAGCCTCAAGGTAGTTGTGGATAAGGGAACGCACGATTGAGGATATGGTTACTCCCTTGCCGGCTGTCGCGGCTGCCACTCTGAGCGAGTGGTACTCGCCATCAGCGAGGTCAACTGTGAGTCTGGTGGTCTGCGGCATCTCTTCAGTATATCCTGACTTACTGATCCGCTCGCTCGGTGTTGCCTTTTCGTTTGGTGGGGGCGGGCTGGAATAGAGGAGCGGGGTTGGGCGTTAGAACTTGACGTGAGCCAAAGGCATGTCCGACCGCCTAGCAGGCGTAAGCACCGCACCTGGGCGCTGCCCTTGCTGGTGCTGGCCTTGGCCGCTGCCCTGACCGGGGGCGGTTGGACTTATGCGCTATGGAGCGGTTCAACTAGCTTCTGGCTGGGCACTTTGACGAACGGTCGGTTGGCGGTTGACGATGACCGGACCCGGACTTGGGAGCTTCGGTCTGCCACTGATGAGCTTTTGGCGGCCGATGCCGTCCCGGGGAAGCCCGACTTGAGCGTAGGAGATCTGGCAAACCTGACCACTCCTTGTGGCGACGGTGTGGTGTTGAAGATCACTGACACTTACGACTTAGACCTCGCTGGCGACAATCTGACCGTTGCTCTGACCGTGGATTGGGCCGACCGCGGCCCAGGCGGACAGTACGCCGTCGGCACCGATGCTTCTGGCTCCAACATCGCGAGCGGCGCCATCGACCGGAACAGTGCTTTGACGGTGGACATACCGTCTAACGCCACCGCTGTGACGATTGAGCAGACATTGAACATGCCGATTTGCGATGTCCTCGCTACGGCGCCGCAGTCGGCGAAGGGCTACGGCGGCTACCGGTTGGAGGTGGTGCAGACATGATGAAGCGAGTGGCTTTGATTGCCGCCGCCACCGTTTGCGCGGTGGTGGCCGCTGTCTATTCCATGGCCGGCGTGGCCGGTGCGAATTGGTCAGATAGCGTAACCCAACCAGATACCACAATCAAATTCGCACCAGCCGATGTGCAGTTGGTGACGATAGACGGAAGCGGGCAACACCTGGTTGATCAGGTGACCGCAAACGACAAGGTATTATCCATTCCGTTCGGCCCAACCGAGGCGGAAGAAGTCCGCCAATTGTCCCAGAACGACCTGAATGCTAAGGGCAACGGCGAGGTTTATTGGGTAAAGGTATTTCGGGTAATGGGTATAGCTGAGGGGACTCTCGGATTCGGTTACTCGGGGCAAGTGCCTTCAGCCATCGGCGGCCAGTATTCGGCGGAGCTAGTGCTATTCCCGGTCGCTGATGCGTTTGAATGTGACAGCGACGCAGTGAGCCAGAATTGGGGTAATTACCCTGGTCAGAGCGCTAGTTCGCCTGATCTGACAGTCGCGGAAGCGATCTCTGCTGGGTACGGCACGGATAAGAGGTTCGATCAGTATTACTGTCTGGCTACTAGATTCACTCCCGGCACGATTGAAAACACCGCCACTGTTACAGCGAGCGGTGGCGGGAAAACCGTGGAGGCGACCGATACCTGGTCCGCCTATAGCTTGCCAACTGCGGTCAACTATCCGACCGTCAGTTTTGATCTCACCGTCAATTTCTTTGGACCGAAATAGTCCAAGACGGGAATAAAGCCCACCGACAAGCGGTTAACTATGCCGCAGGGGGAATTCAGCAGCGCTTCGCGAAGCGGAGCCAAACGAAAGGAAAACAATGACTATCAGTCCCCAAACTGAGCGCGAACGGCGTTCACGGCGGTTCAAGAGCCTTGTGGCGGGCGCGGCGGGCGTCGCCCTGTTGCTAGGCGGATCAACCTTCGCTTACTGGAGCGACTCAATCGACAAAACTGTGGGTAATGCTAAGAACGGCGTCCTTGACGTCGATGTGTTCGAACACGACAGCAAAACGATTGACGCGCTGGCCTATGATCTGCGTCATGTGAGGTTCGACAGCACTGATATCCAGCCCACGTATGCTCTGCCGATCAAGGACCAAAGCACAGACTCGTCCACCCAAAAGCGTATGGGCGCGTTGATCACGCTTGCCTCTGCCGTTGCGGTACCAGGCGATCACCTGGAAATCGACATGCCGTTCACTCTGACCGCGACTGGCAACAACATGAAGTACGACTTGCAAATCAAGGCCGGAGCAAACGTGAACCTGTCCGGCAGCGGTTGGACTGTTACCGCGCAACTATACAAAGTGGGGAACTTCGGCAACGTTGGGGGTCCCCAGACTGCGACACCGGTGGGGAGCAGCTTCCCCGTGAGCTCTCTGTCCAAGGACAATTACACGTCAGTGATCACGGGTGTCACCGAGCAGGCGACGGATGCTGTGTACTTCCTGGTGTTTGACGCCACGCTTCCGTCTACCGTTGGCAACGCTAGCACCCAGGAGTACCAGGATGCCAAGTTGGCGTTCGGCACCCTGAGTGTGAAGGTCCAGCAGGTGACCATCTGATCCGTGCTCACACGGAACACCAACGGAAACTGAAATGACAACCGCAACTAGCCCCGCTGCCAGGCCGCGCAAGACGGCCTGGCAGCGGGCCCTTTCTTGGACTATGACGATCGTTGTGCTGGGGCTGCTGGGCCTAGCCATTCCGCTGGCGGTCATCCCAGCGCTGCACGGCGGCAAAGCCTTGACGGTGCTGACCGGCTCAATGAAGCCGACTCACAATCCCGGTGACGTAGTGGTGGTGTACCCAGTCGATTCATTCGAAGAGATTGAACTGGGCGATGTGGTGACCTTCATGCCCAAGCCGGAGGACCCCACGCTAGTGACGCACCGAGCGGTCGACTGGGCGCTAGGGCCCGAAGGCGAAAAGCTCCTCATCACTCAGGGCGATGCCAACAACGTCGCCGATGAACCGCTCAAAGAGAAGCAGATCAGAGCGAAGGTGGCTTACGCGGTGCCGTGGGTGGGCAATGTGCTCCAGTACGGCAACGAGTTCGGCAAGCCGCTGCTGATAGTGGCGGTGGCGATCGGACTGATCGCCTATTCGATCTACGCGATGGTGACCAGCCACACGGTTGGGCGGAGCCGGGCCAGCCGCAAGGCGGCCGCCCAGCACGCCAGTCCGGCCCCCTCGGAGCGCCCCCGGATACCGTGGCGCCCGCTGTCAACCGGCTCAGACCAAATGGTCTGAAAACCTTCCCAAAATGGGGGGCATGCTTCGTCTGCCCCCCATTTTTCTTGCCCCGCACAAGCCGCTCCACTAATGGGGACAGGCCCTATTACTGGAACGGCACCCGTCGGGCGGCCCGGAGGGGGTCTTGGGCAGAAGGTCCCAAAAGAGAGGGTAAAATGTAGCTTGTACGTACCCCTTAGACCATCAAAGGAGACCACCCGTGGGGAATGCTATCTTTACCCATGACGATGTGAACGTCGAGCTACCGCTGGTCAAATCGACCGTCGGCAACAACGGCTTTAACATCGGCAAACTTTTGGCCCAGACGGGCGACACAACTTTCGACATTGGCTTCGGTTCGACCGCCGCCTGCAAGTCCGCGATCACCTTCATTGACGGCGAGGCCGGCATCTTGCGCTACCGGGGCTACCCGATTGAGCAGTTGGCCGCCAAATCGACCTTCCTGGAAGTGGCCTATCTGGTCTTGTACGGCGTGTTGCCGACCAAGACCCAGCTTGACGCCTTCTGTCAAGCCATCGCCCAGTACCACCTGATCGATGAGCGACTGAAGGAAATGTTCCGGTCCTCGCCCCGGCGCTCGCACCCAATGCCGCTGTTGGCGGCATCGATCAACATGCTGTCCACCTTCACCTACACCAATCCGAGCATCGACCCGGATGATCTTGATGACGCCACCCACCGCCTGATGGGCGCCGTCCCAACGCTGGCCGCTTACGGCTACAAGTATTCGACCGGCCAGCCCATGCTCTACCCGGATGACTCGGAGGATTACGTCGAGAACTTCATCCGAATGTCCTTCGGCCTGCCGACCCGGCCCTACCCGTTCGACGACGAGATCACCAAAGCCCTTGATGTGCTGTTGATTCTCCACGCCGACCATGAACAGAACTGTTCGACCTCGACCGTGCGGCTAGTCGGGTCAGCCGGCGCCAACATGTATGTGTCGGTGGCGGCTGGCGTCAACGCCCTGTCCGGTCCGCTCCACGGCGGCGCCAACCAGGCGGTCCTCGAAATGTTGGCGGAAATCAAGGCCGAGGGCGGCGACGTCTCGAAGTTCGTAAACAAGGTCAAGAACCGCGAAGCCAAACTGATGGGCTTCGGCCACCGGATCTACAAGAACTACGACCCCAGGGCGGCCATCGTCAAACAGCACGCTGACGCCATCTTGCGCCACAAGACTGGCCACGACCAGCTGCTCGACATTGCCCTGACGCTGGAGGAGACGGCTCTGTCCGATCCCTACTTCCAGGAACGCAAGCTCTATCCCAACGTGGACTTCTACACGGGCTTGATCTATCAGGCGATGGGCTTCCCGGTGGACATGTTCACAGTCCTATTCGCGATTGGGCGCCTGCCCGGCTGGATCGCGCATTGGCGGGAACAGGCCGCCGACCCGACCAGCAAGATTGGCCGCCCGCGCCAGGTTTACGTCGGTGAGGTTGAGCGCGACTACGTGCCGATGGACCAGCGCTGACGTCGCCCAGTCTTTTGCCCGATGCCGTCGTCCAAGGTGGCCAACTTCGGCCGGTCTTGGCGGCGGCATCGGCCATTTACGGGTGCGGCGTGGCTCTCCACCCATCCGGTGCTGGCGCGGTAGAGCCGGGCTGGGGCCTAGCCGCTGAAGCGGAACGCTCGGTGCCTGGCACCAGCGTTCCGTTCCTCTAGGCGAGCGGGAGATCTTCGGCGGCCGGGCGGCGCGACTGGGTTAGCCAGTAGACCGGGCGGGCTAGCAGGCCCAGGGCGATGACTATGCCGATCGCTTTGACCGGCCAGTGCGGGCTGATGAAGATACAAACCAGGGCGACCAGGACCGGCGCTAGATACGCCAATGCCCAAATAACGTAACGGCCGAAGGACGGCGTGGCCACGCCGCGTTCCTCCGCGATCGCCTTGACCATGAAATTCGGGCCGTTGCCAATGTAGGTGAGAGCGCCGCAGGTGACGGCGCCGAGCGCGATCGCCGTCAAGTAAAGCTCCGGGACCCCGGCGACTGCGGGCGAGCCAGGCAGTGTCAGGGTTTGCCCCATGTCGAAGAACGCCAGGTAGGTCGGGGTGTTGTCGAGGACGGAGGAAAGTGCGCCGGTGAAGCCGAAGAAGGTGTACTCGTTCAGCGGTAGGCCGGGAGCCTGGCGGCGGAGGATTTCCAAAGCCGGGATCATGGTCAGGAAAATGCCAGCGAACAGGACCGCTACTTCGACAATTGGGCTCCAAGTGAACTCGTTGTCGCCGAATCGGATGGCGCGCGGCGTGAGGAGGAAGGAGGCAACGGCGGCGCCGACTTGGACCCCGACTTTGATCCAGGGGTGTTCACCCAGGAAAGCGACCGAGGCAATTATGACTAGAAGCCAAATGACGTTGGACCCTCCCCGCACCGACAGGCGGGTGGCTTGGGCGTTGTCCAACTGGATCGCCTCGGCTGGTTCTTCCGCGTAGCGGCGCCTGTCAAGGGCGAAATAGGTGAACAGCAGCATGGCGTTGACAAAGAGCCAAGGCCCGAACAAGGTGAAAGTCCAGGTGAATGGGACTCCCCGCATCAATCCGACGTAGAGCGGCGGATCGCCTAGCGGCGTCAGCAGGCCGCCGCAGTTAGCGACAATCAAGATGGCGAACACCACTGTGTGAACTTTGTGGCGCCGTTCGGCGTTGGAGTTGAGGATCGGCCGGATCAGCAGCATGGCGGCGCCGGTCGTGCCGACGAAGGAGGCGAGGACCGCTCCGACCCCCAGGAGAATCGTGTTATTGCGCGGAGTTGCTTTCAGGTCCCCGGCTAGGAATATCCCGCCTGTCACCACGAACAGGCTCGCCAGCAGCACAATGAACTGGGTGTACTCCGACAGGGAATGCTGCACCAAGTGCGGGTCGAATCCGAACCACATTCCCACGCCGACCGGCAGACCAAGTCCCAGCGACACCACCGCCTTGAACCCGTTACTCTCCCAGCGCCGCGCTGTCGCGGGAACCAAGGGCAAGACGGCGATGGCGCCTAACAGCGCCACGAACGGAAGCATTGACCAGGTTGGCAGGGACACGTCTGGGGCTCTCCATGTGTATGTCTGTATGCTGCGATCTGTTATCGGCCAATCCTCTTCGGCGATCTTGGCCGTTTTCGAGGATACCCCGTCGCCGCGCCGTCATTTGGGTCTGGCCCTGGCGTCCCGCCGTTCAGTCCACCACCTGGCTCGTGCCAGCGTCTTTTGTGCGCCTCCTGTGCGAAGTAAACGAACTTCGGTGGCACGGAACAAGATCGTTCAGCCGACTAACCAGATGAACGCGGCGAGCACGATGGTGGCGCCTGGTACCAGCAGGGCCAAAATCAGGCTGGGCCGCCTGGAGTCGGTCAGGGCCTTTCCTTGCGGCAAGACAACCGGATCACGGTTCGCTTGCCGGGCGATCCAGACCGCCCCCGCTGCCATTATGAGCAAGCCGATTATCAGCATCGGCGCGGCCGGTAAAGGCGGAGCCGGCTGGCGCCAAATCGGTGCTGGTGCGATGCAAACGGCTAGGCCCACCAGCGCGATGATGATCCAAAGGCCCGGCCGACTGAGGGCCTTGGTCAGGACCAGCTTGGCGAAGACGGCCAGAGCGGCCATCGCCAGCGTGGTCAGTCCCAGGCTGGTCACCGCCCCGACCGAGACATCGACTGGAGACCCGTCCCGTAAGGCCGGGACCGCTGCCGTGACCAGGCTCATCGCGACCACTTGAATCACCATTGGTGCTACCACCGCTAACAGTTCTCCCTGCGGCTGCTCCTGGTTCCTCGGCGGCGCCTGACGGGGCGGCGGGATTGGGCGCGGGTGCTTGGCGGCATCGGCGGGTCGCCAACCGTCGCGTGCTGGTGTCTGGTCCTCGGCTGGCGCCTCGCCCGGCGGCGGGATTGGCTGGGTGGGTTTGGCGGCATCGCCCGGTTGTTCACCGTCGTGCGCCTGCGGGGGAATGGGACGGCCTTCCATGGCCTGAACCTTACAGGAACGCCAGCGTCCCGCTCGCTGGCTGGCTCGGAATCCGGTAACCGTTCTGCCTCACGTATGCCCCACGACCTATCAACGATCAGACCGCGACAGCTTCAAAAAGCGGCTCTGACCAGCCATTCTAAGGGTGGGCCGTACAAGATTTGAACTTGTGCCCTCTTCCGTGTCAAGGAAGCGCGCTACCCCTGCGCCAACGGCCCTCGTGCCACACTCTGGGAGGTGGAGACGGGATTCGAACCCGCGTATACGGCTTTGCAGGCCGCTGCCTCGCCTCTCGGCCACTCCACCGAGGTGGGCTTCGAGCGGATGACGGGATTCGAACCCGCGACCCTCACCTTGGCAAGGTGATGCTCTACCAACTGAGCCACATCCGCAAGGTGTGGAAGCCCTTTTGAGGCACCCCACACGCGAGCTATGACACTACCTTAACAGCCTGGTCAAGGTCCAGCCGCAGGTAAGCGCCCGCCTGTCAGCGTCCTTTGGCTGCCCGATGCCGCCGCCAGACCGCGTTAACAACCTTCCGCTGGGCGAGCGTCCGGGGTCCAGACACGATCAATCTCCTGCCTTGCGCCAGCGGACAGGCCGCCCGTACCTGATACGCGTCAGTTCTCCGCCCACATCTCGCAACATGGCCTGGGCTTGGTCGAGCGACCTGGTAGCATCATCATCTGCTGCTTTATGGCAGTTGAGGGGCCGTTGGCGCAGCGGGAGCGCGCTTCCTTCACACGGAAGAGGTCACTGGTTCGATCCCAGTACGGCCCACCCTTTCAGATACCCGCCCTACCTTCCGCAAATGTGCCTTTGACATGCTCTAACGCTAACCAGTAAAGTAGGCAATGTCAACCTGGAATACCCCAGAATGCTCTAGAATCTGGCACGAATTTGGCACGAACGGCGGCGAGGCTCAAGTGATAAAGCCCAGAAAACTCGGCTCGGGACGTTGGCAGGCGCGGTTCCGAGGCCCTGACGGCAAGACGTACACAGGGCCAACCACCTATCGGACGGCATCAGAAGCCCGCCTATGGGCTGACGCCGAAGACAAGCGGGCGCGCCGATGCGCCGATGACGGCACGGTTTGGGTTCCCCCAGCGAGCGCCGCCGAGTTGAGGGCTCGGGCGCGTCAAGCTCCGACCTTCCGCGAATTCGCCGAAGGGTTCCTAGACTCTCCGAACCCAAGGACCGGTAAACCTCGACGGCCCAAGACTAACTACGACTACTCGTT
>JAIRNM010000329.1 GCA_031258055.1 Bifidobacteriaceae bacterium | reverse complement strand
CTTCGCGATCGGAAATCCTGTCGCTTTCGAAGCCAGGGCTGAAGAACGTGAAACCCGCGGATTCATTTCGATTACGATGACTCGGCCATCAACCGGGTTCACGGCGAACTGGATGTTACAGCCTCCTGTGTCCACACCGACCTCCCGGATCACCGCGATTCCAATGTCACGCAGGCGCTGATACTCACGGTCTGTCAGGGTCAGGGCGGGCGCGACGGTCACCGAATCGCCGGTGTGGACGCCCATCGGGTCGAGGTTTTCAATGGAGCAGACAACCACAACGTTGTCAGCCTTGTCGCGCATGATTTCAAGCTCGAACTCTTTCCAGCCGATGACTGATTCTTCGAGCAGCACTTCCGCTGTCGGGCTGTATTGGAGCCCCGCCCCGGCAATCCGGTCCAGATCCTCCGGCCCGTAGGCAATGCCGGAGCCTAAGCCGCCCATTGTGAACGACGGCCGGACCACCAGCGGATAGCCCAGTTCGTCGGCCGCTGCCAAGCATTCCGGCATTGAGTGGGCGATTCGGCTCCGGGCCACTTCCGCTCCCGCCCGTTCCACCACACCCTTGAATTCCTGGCGGTCCTCACCGGCCCGGATTGATTCGATTTTGGCACCGATCAGTTCGACCTTGTAGCGCTCTAGGACACCCGCCTCAGCCAGTTCCACCGCCGCGTTCAGCGCGGTCTGTCCACCCAAAGTAGGCAACAGAGCGTCCGGGCGCTCCCGCTCAATGATGGCCGTGAGCGCCTCTAGCTCAATGGGCTCTATATAGGTGGCGTGGGCAAACTCCGGGTCCGTCATGATGGTGGCTGGGTTCGAGTTGACCAGCACCACCCGTAAGCCTTCGTCTCTCAGGACGCGGCAGGCTTGGGTGCCGGAATAGTCGAATTCGCAGGCCTGGCCAATCACGATTGGCCCCGACCCGATCACCATGACGGATTTGAGATCGCGTCTCTTAGGCATTGTGCCTCCTTTCCCGCCTCACTGGACGGGCCTTAAAGGATTTGTCCGCCCAAGCCTACCGCGACCCCAGCCGTCGACCTCATCGGCGAGACCCCGCCCGGTCGAGCCTCTTACAGCGACAGGGCTCGACCCTAGACTGGGCGCATGACCCTAGATCCGCTGGCCTATCTGACTGATTGGACTCGCTGTCCGGACTGCGGACAGCCACTGATCGGCAGTAGCTGCGGCAATTGCGCCTTGACCGTAACCGGCGATCAAGGCGCTCGGCTCGCCAACCTCTCAATCGCCGCCGCCGCCGCCAGCCGGGCCGGGTCCTCCGCCGTGTCGCGGTTACTCAAAGAACGTTCCGCCTTGGTCCGCCAAATGCGCGGCACAGCGCCCGTTCCGAGGCAGGCAGCCGGACCGCTTGAGGAAACGAGCGGCCAAGACTCCGCTCGGACTCAGCTAGGCGGGACCGAGCGGGTAGGCCCTTCTCTTGCGCTGCCTGAGCCGCCCCGCCACCCCGTTCCCCACCCACGGCAGTGGCTCGCACCCGGCCCGGTGGCCGGTTATGGCCCGCCCGTCAAGGGCGGCCCTGCCTTTTCGCCGATGCCGCCGGGTCACCCCGGCCCTAATCCGCCGCACTGGCTCCCGCCAGTCCCCGCAGGCGGCCCAACTCGGTCGCCGGAGGCGGTTCCGGTGATGGTGAAACCGCCTTCCCAATGGACTCCGACCACTGTTCTGGCGCTATTCGGCGCCCTATTAGTGGCCGCCTCCGCCCTCGGTTACGCCTTTTTCATTCCTGGCCTGGGATTGGAGGCCCGGATCGCGGCACTAGTGGCAGCGGCCCTAGCGGCCGCAGGCGGGGCGGTCTTTCTTAGGCACCACAAGATCACTGCCACGTCCGAGGCGATGGCTTCAGTGGCCGCCGCCTTGGCCTTGCTGACCTGGGCAATCGCCGTCGTCCAAGACTCCGGCGGAACGGCCTGGGCAATCTCCGCCGCCTTCAGCTTGCTTGTTCTAGCGGCCATTGTCTACCTGGCCGGACGTCGCGGCCCGCGCGCTTGGCGCGTCGCTGGGCTGCTCATGGCCCCTTTCGCCGCCCTGTTCTGCGGACCGGCCGCTGTGGGCTGGGAGAATGGCTGGACCGCCATCGGCTTTGTCTGCTTCGCTTTGATCGCGGCGCTCGGGCGCTGGGTGGACCGTGGACACGGCGAACGCTTAGCCCTCGAGTTGATGGGCGGTTTCGCCCTAGCCTCGACTGCGTTGCTGGTCGTCTCCTCGGCCGAGTTGTCGCAAGACTGGATCATCTGGCTGCTGGTCGCCAGCGCCGCCTTGGCCTTGGGCCAAGAGCACCGGATCGGTTGGGCCCCAGTCACCGGCGTGGCCTTAGTCTTCAGTGGTATGGCACTGGCCCAAGAACTGACCGCGGGACCGGAATGGGGGCCGCAAAGCCGGTTTGGCGGGCTGGCCGTTTGGGCTGTGATCGCGCTGGCATTATGGCGCGTGAGCCACGGGGACGTACTCGGTGGCTCACCGGTGAGCCACCGAGTACGTCCCCGTGGCTCACCGAGAGGCAAGGCTCGGTTCATTCATCGAAGTTCCGGACTCCCCGTGGAGCTAGCGGCGCCAAGCCAGTCGGTCGCCGCCGTCAGTTCTGAGCGCGTCGGTAGGGCGCTCGCGGGCGGTGCGTTAGCTGGTCTGTTGGTCATTGCCCTGCCTGACCTATTGGCGGCGACAGGGGCAATGCTGCTGGGCGTCCCGCGACTGTTCGGCTTGACGCCCGCGAGCGCGGTGGCGCTGATGGTCCCGGCAGTGGCCCTGGCCCTGACGGCGCTCCTGCGACAACCGAGGAGCATCCGACGGGTCGGCTACTGGGGCATTGTTCCGACCGGAGCGGCCTGCTTGGCGGATTGGATCGCCTTGCCGTCCACTCCCGAATGGCTGGTCTTGGCGGCGTTAGCCACCTTATCGCTGGCGCTGAGCGCGGGCGCCGCTGGAGCGGTCATGGCTCCTGGACGCCGTCCCCAGTTCAGCCGCGCTGTCGCCCGCACCGGCCGGGCCAGCGCGTTGGTGTTGCTTTTCCCCGCCTGCGTGCTGGCCAGCGGCAATGACGCCGTCACCGTTGCCGCCGCTTTGATTGTGCCCGCTGCCGTCTTAGCGGCCGGATTCTCGTTCGCGCCCCGCTCATGGCCCATTTTGACGGCCGTGGCTTGCCTGCCATTCATTGTGCTCGGCACGATAACCGTCGTCCGCTACTTCTATCCGACCAACCCGGGCCACGCCATGGCCGCCGTCTTTGGTCTAGCAGTTGCGGCGTTGACCCTAAGCAAGCGTCCGGCTCTGCCGTCTTGGGCGGTACTAGCGACCGTAGCGGCGGGCTTTGGGGTTTTCAGCGCTTGCGATCTGGTGCTCTGGCGAACTTGGAGCGGCACCGCCGCCACGTTCTCGTTGACAGCGCTGGCTCTGGCGGTGGCGCTGGTGCGTCGCCGCCACTTGCCACTCGGCCTAAAGGCCGCCGGAGCAGCGACCGCCGTCGCTGGAACCGCCGTCACGCTGGTCGCCTTGCTCGCACTGCTCACTCCCGGTTCGGGCTCGGTTTGGCTCTTTCCGTTGGTGGCGGTGGTCGCGGGAACGGCGGCGATGGGTGGCCTCTGGCTGCGCCGCGACGGGGCCGGGCGCGCCCGCTTGGTGGTTGGCGCCACGCTGATAGCCAGCGCCGGCGGCCTTGGCCTAATGGCGGTCATGATGTCAGTGGCTTGGCCGTTCGCCGGCGCCACCACCGTGTTGGCAACCGCCGCCATTCTGGCCGCCGCCTCGGCTGGAGTCGCCATTTCACGGGTCGGCACAGGCCAGGCCTGGTGGTACAGCGGCGCTATGGGTTGCGCCGTCTTGTGGAGCGCCTTGGTCTGGGGAGACGTTGGACTAGTCGAGGCCTACACCATGCCGCCGGCTGTGGCAGCCGCCGTGATCGGTGGTTGGTTGGCGAGGCGGCGGCGCGACATGCTGGCTCTGGCCATCCCCGGCTTCTGGCTAGCGGCGGTCCCAACTTTGGTCCTGCTCATGGCCGGTGACGACCCGCTGATTCGCTCAGTCGAACTAGCCGCTGCGGGAGTGCTATGCCTGACCTTAGCCAGCGCGTTCAACCACCTCAGGCGGACGCTGGCGATGGTCGCCCTCGCCCCGGCGCTGGGCTTGACCACGTTAGCCGTCATGGTTGGGCAAGCACCGCCCTTCGGATTGGGGCTTGAAATCTTCCGGCCATTGAGACCCTATCCGACCGTCCTGTTCGCGCTCGCTTGCCTGATCGGCTTCGCCGCCGCCGCGATCCTGGTCGCGGCTGGACGCCTGGCGACGTATCCGCCAGCCGCAGACGAGTGGGACTCGAGTGGCCAAACCGGTCTACCGTCGGCGCCCGACCACTGGAGCCGCTCGCACGGCTGGCAGTGGTGGATCCTGGGAGCCCTTTCGCTCGCGGCCTTCACGCCGATCTGCTCTATGCGCTTCACCTGGCCGGTGGTAGCGGCGATGTGGCTGGCCATGGCGGCCTGCCTCGCCCTGATGCTTGTGTCGGCGCGGGGCCGGGCACTGACCGACCGGGCTGAGAGCGACCGGGCTGAGAGCGACCCCTCCACGGCGGCATCGGGCAACTTGGGAAGGACGATGTCCCGGCTGGTGCTGCCTCCCTTCTGGTCAATCTGGTTGGTCGCGGTGGCGGTTGGGATAGCGGGTTGGTCCACCCGCCAACTGCGCGTCGAAGTCTTCGCGCTCCCGCTCGGGCTGGCGTTGTTCGCGGCTGGGTTGATCGCCCGGCGCTGGCTCGGCTCAGCCGCTTGGGCGGTAACACCGGGCGTGGCCGCCACCCTCGGTCCTTCGACCCTGGCGGTTGGCACCGACCCGATGACTTGGCGAGCCATCATGGTCCTGGTGTTGGCCCTGGCCTTCATGGTTATGGGCTCGATTCGAAGCTGGCGGCCGGCCACTTGGACCGCCGCCGGCTCAATGGCTCTGACCCTGACTCTGGTGTTCGTGCAGCGGGCGGACGTCGATCAGATTCCGTGGCTGGCAGCGCTAGTCGTAGTCGGCGGCTGCCTGCTGGCCCTAGCGGTCGTCTTTGAAGCCCGCAGCCGCCGGGCGCACCCGAAAGACGATCCGCCCCTTGGAGCGCCAGAGGTTC
>JAIRNM010000202.1 GCA_031258055.1 Bifidobacteriaceae bacterium | reverse complement strand
CCAACCGGTCGGCGTGGCTGGAGGCGCCGGAAGCAAACCCGAAGCGCTCCGGTATGCGGTCAAAGGCCACCGTGCCGGACAAATCGAAAAATCCCCGGTTGACCAGGTCCTCACCGAATAGATGGGCAACACGCTGGCCACCGCCCTCGAACAGATCGGCTATGAAACGCTCAAAGTTGGAGGCTTTGGAAATGTCCATCGACGGGCTGGACGTTTCAAGGGTCTGATCGGATCGGCGCGGCCGGTAGACGCCGTTGGCGAAGAACTCGTGCAAGACGTTGTTCTCATTCGTGGCCAATATCAACCGGTCTATCGGCAGGCCCATCTCGCGCGCCACATGCCCGGCCAGGATATTGCCAAAGTTGCCGGTCGGGACCGCGAAGGAGACACGGTCTTGACCGGAGCGGAAATAAGCGGCGAAATAGTAGACGACCTGCGCCACGATCCGCGCCCAGTTGATCGAATTGACGGCGCCGAGATGCCACTTGGCTTTGAAAGCGGAATCCAGGTTGAGCGCTTTGACGAGATCCTGGCAGTCATCGAAGACACCGTCGATGGCCAAGTTGGCGATTGACGGGTCGTCGATTGAGAACATTTGGGCTTGCTGGAATGGCGTCATCCGACCGCGCGGCGTCAGCATTGCGGTCCTAATCCGCTCACGTCCAAGCAAGGCGTGTTCGGCGGCGCTGCCGGTGTCCCCCGAAGTCGCCCCCAAGACTGTCAGCCAGGTGTCGCGGCGCTCTAGCTCGTACTCGAACAACCGCCCGATTAGCTGCATGGCCATATCTTTGAATGCCGCTGTGGGACCATTCGACAGGTGGGCTATCCACAGTTCGGTGCCTTCTAGCTGATCGACCGGCACGATTTGGGGATCACCGAACCGCTCGGCGGTGTAAGCCAGGCCGGTCAGCCGTTCGGCTGTTTCGGGCGGGTAGTCGGGAGCGAACAGCTTCAGGATCTCGGCCGCCAGGGCCGCGTAACCGCGGCCCTCCAGCAACTCGCGCCATTTGTCTCTGGTCGCGGCCGATACGTGCGGGTACCGCTCCGGCCGGTAGAGGCCACCGTCTGGGGCCAAACCCGAGAGCAAGATGTCCGCGAAGGGCAGGTCTTGGCCCGGCCTGTCCTGGGTCGACCGGGTTGAAAGGTATCGCACAATTCTCCAGGCTATACCGTGTAGATTGGCTTGGGCTCTTGGATGGGACAACAGTGGGAGGATACGACCATGGCAAGAATCACAGTGTTGGGCGGCACCGGTTACGCCGGTGCCGCTGTAGTAGCCGAGGCGGCGGGGCGCGGCCACGAAGTGCGCTCCATTTCACGCGCGCTGCCACCGGAGAACCGCCAGATTAAGGGAGTGGCTTACATCGCCGGTTCAGTCACCGACCCGGTCTTCTTGGAATCGGTGGCGGGAGAAAGCGACGTGGTGATCTCGGCTCTCTCGCCGCGCGGACCCATGTTGGGGCAAGTCCGGCCGGTCGACTCAGACCTGATCGAACTAGCCGACAAGCTTGGCTTCCGGCTGGGCGTGATCTTGGGCGCGGGCTCACTGTTCGTCCAAGAAGGCGGCCCACGGCTGGCTGACCTGCCAACATTCCCGGACGCGTTCAAGGCCGAGGCGGATGAGATGGCGGAAGTGTTGAGCGACCTTGAGTCCTCACCGGTCGGTGTCGACTGGTTCGGGGTCTCCCCCGCTCCTGGTTTTGGCGCCTTCGCCCCCGGCGAAGCACTCGGACGCTACCGGCTGGGCGGCAATGTGGTCCTTTCCGATTCGAACGGCGACAGCTTTATCTCCGCCCCCGATCTGGCTTTGGCGATCATCGATGAGATTGAACGCCCCGCCCACCGGCGCGAACGTTTCACCGTCGCCTACTAGTGGCACCCCGTGGCCGTAGAACTCGGCCCATTTGTCCAGGTCGCAGTTACCGAGTGATCTAGGCGACCGGTCGCGGCCCTATTGCAGCGCCCTCACGGGGCTATTACCAAGCTGGAGGCTGGCCTGCGGAAGTCAGAGAGCGGCCGGTTCGACCGTCAGTTCCTCGCTTGATTCGACCATGAGCATGCGGTCGTCAAGGCTGGCGACCTGGCCACTCAGGTAGTGGACCAAAGCGCTCCAGCTCACCGCGGCATCGGGCACAAGTAACATCTGGCGCTCCTCCCCCCTGCTAAAACGTATGAAAGACAGGTTAGGTGAAGGTGCCGATCAGCGCGTCCTACCGAGGGATGAATTCCACCCTACGTCGCTCCGCTTGGGGGTGGAGCCCCAGCGGACCGCCCGGGCGGCCCGCAAGGGGCTGAACCAGCTCGCCATTGAACTAGCTTGGGGACCACGCTATTGCCGCCGACTCGCCCACTCAACAGTTCACGGCTCTCACCGGCAAACCGTTATCAAAACGTGACCGCGATTCCGCCCCCAATGGGACCATTGGACCGATCAGCGAGGACCCGATACACCAGCGGCGCAACCCGATTGGCGGTTGGCTAAGCCCCGCCGCCGGGGCCCGTAATTGCTCACTCAGTCGACCGTCGGCGCGCCCCCAGCCGAATCTCAGCCGTAGCGGTATTCGACCCCCATTGTGGGGGCCGGGAAACCCCAGGACTCGATGATCGTGTCGCCGCAGGCCATCCGGCAAGTGCCACACTCCAGGCAGCCCGCGTAGTCGAAAGAACGCGCGCCGACCGCATCGGTCTTATACAAGGCCGCCGGGCAAACCCGCACCAGCTTTAGGAACTCGGCCGCCGAAGGTTCGTCCGTCAGTTCGATGTGCGGGCTGCCCTCATCGACCTCATATTTGTTGAGGGACAGATACCGCTCCACGCTGACGGTGATCGGCTTCAAATCGCTCACAGCGCCCTCACCCCTTTCCACGCATCGGTGGCCAGTTTGCGCAAGCCGACCTGTTTGATAATCGGCATCAACGCTTTCCTGAGGGGGGCGACTGGCTGGCCGTCCACCAAATAGAGCTGCCGCATCGCGGCGCCGACCATCTTCGGGTAGGTGGTGAACAGCCGGGTGGTGTCCTCCATGAAGTGCGGAAAGCGCCGCAAGGTCCGCATGTCTTTCAACACGAAGCTGTCCGCCAAAGCCCGCCGGTAACCCGCCAGACCCTGGGCGGAGGTATCTCCCGCCGCCAAAGCCGCGGCCGCAGCTT
>JAIRNM010000289.1 GCA_031258055.1 Bifidobacteriaceae bacterium | reverse complement strand
CCCGGTGTCTTCGGTCGCCCCCGCCTGTCCCGGCCTCGGGTGCCCCGGCCCTGTCTGTCCCGCACCAGTCGGCCCGTCCACCGCGGCTTGGGCCTCGCCGTCCAATCCCGAACCGGTAGCCGCCGCGGCGGCGATGAAGTCCGCTTGATAGCCCGCGGGAATTATCGCCAGATAAGCGACCCGCGCCGTCGCTGTAGCGTCCTGCAAGTCGCGGCGCGTCGTGCCAATGTCAACTGCCCTCCCACGGCTTTCGATATAGCTTGCCAGGGCTCGCGACAGTTCGGAGTTATCCCGATCAACTACCGCGACGGTTGGCTTCATCGCCGTTACCTCACTCGAAGCGGTGCCTTTCGCCAGGCCTTGCACCAGGACAACGCCAATCAAGCCCAGTAAGCCAAGATGGACAATCAGCAGGACCGGCTGACGCAAGACCAGCTTGAGCGCGGCTTTAGAGATGCTCATAACGTGACCTCCTCAACACCAGGGCGGTCACAGCGAACAGGACCAGCGCGACCACGCCCAAGTGGGCCAGCGCCTGAGCCGAGCGCTCGAAAGTGTCGTAGTTGTACAAGCTGGATAGCGCGTCGGCGATCTCCCGCGCCGGGTTGATCCAGCCAGCCCAGGGGGCCACCCGGACAACCGAATCGCCCAGTTCTTGACTGGCTGGGCCGTAGAGGCCGGCGAAGATCGACAAGACACAGGCGACCGTGGCACTTATCCCAGCCATTGCGCCGACCGGCACCGGCACCGACCCGATCGCCCCTCCCAGCGCGGTCGCGGTACCAGCCGCCACCAGCAAGATTAGGACCACCTGAAGGTCTTTGCCGCCGAAATCCAAACCGAGCGGGAAGCGCAGGTAGAGGTACCCAAGCACGAGCGTCGCGAACGACAGCAACCAAGCCGCCATCAGCGTTGGCGCGGCCATGGCGAAGACCCCGGCTGCCCCCAGGCGTCGGCGCGCCGCCAAAGCCGAATGGTTGGCCTTCAACCGAGCCACCCCTTGAACGGCGAAGTTGCACATCATCAGCGCGGCGAAGCCAAGCGCGGCTTGGAAGTACCGAATCGAATCGCTGGGCGGATTGGCGGTCAGCCGCACCGGCTCGGAGAACTCCGGTGTCTCGCCCGCGGCGGACATGACAGCCTGATTGAGGGCAGCCGGGTCTGCCCCGCCGGACAACTCCGCGTAGAGCCGGGCGTGCCGGAGGTAACCGTCCAGGATCGCCGACACGATCTCATGGCCCGGATCAAGTTGCCCGTAGGCCCGCCAATCCCGGTGATATGAGACGTCACCGTCGGCATCGGCCGCGACATAGCCGTAAAAACCGCCGTCAGCCACCAGCCGCTCAGCTTCGGCGGTTGACTCGACGTAGCTTGGTTCCAGCCACGGTTCGTCTCCTTCGGAGGCGCCCGTGATGGTGGCGGCGAGGCCCGGCGTCAGGCGATAGACGGCATCGTCCACCACGACGATGCCGACCGGCTCAGCCCGGTACGACTCGTCCAGCGAACCAAAGGCGATGTAGAACAGAGTCATCAGGACCAGCGGAAAGGCGACCGACCACAAGGTGGTGGACTTGTCCCGCGCCATCGTCTTGAGGGCGTAGCTGAAGGCGGTCATGTCAATCTCTCAGTTCGGCGCCAGTCAACTCAAGAAAGACATCGTTCAAGGTGGGCGGCTCGGCGTAGACCTTCCCGTAGGTCGCGCCTAGGGCGGCCAGGGCGCCGAGTATCTCGCTCAGGTTTTGGGCGCCGCGGGTGCAGGCGACTTGCAGGGTGGCGCCATCCAAGGTGGCTTGCTGGGTGTGGGGGAGTTGGCGGATAGCGGCGAGGACCGCATTGTCCGGCGCGTCCAGTTCCACCCTGACGCGCTCACCGATCCCGACCATCGCCTTCAGCTCAGCGGGTGTGCCAACCGCCACGGCCCGGCCCCTATCCATCACCATCAGCCGTGTGCAGACCTGCTCGACCTCTTCCATGTAATGGCTGGTGTAGACGACTGTGGCGCCATCGGCGACGAGCTGGACGACACCTTCCAGGATGGCGTTACGGCTTTGCGGGTCAACGGCGACGGTCGGCTCATCGAGGAAGATCAGCGACGGGCGGTGGGCTATTCCACAGGCTATGTTGAGGCGACGGGCCAACCCGCCTGAGAGCTTCTTGGGGCGAAACTTCGCGTAAGAACGCAGTCCGACGAAGTCCAGCGCTTGGTCAACCAGCTGGCGGCGCCGCACCCGGTCATCAACGTAAAGCGAGCAGAAGTAGTCGATGTTCTCCACCACAGTCAGTTCAGCAAACACCGCGATCTGCTGCGGGACCAGCCCGATTCGGCGTTTCAAGTCATACCGGGTGGGTCCCATCGGCTCGTCGAATAGCTCAATCTGACCCTTCGAATAGGCCAGCAGCTGCAGGATGCAGTTGATGGCGGTGGTCTTACCCGACCCGTTCGGGCCGAGCAGCCCGAAGATCTCGCCTTGTTGGATAGAGAGGTCGAAATGGTCGAGCGCCACCACCTCCTTATAGCGTTTGATCAGGTCAGTGACCTGGACAACATTCATGCCGCCTCCTCCGCTCGCTTCGGCGCTTCCAGTTTGGCGGATGCCGACGCCGCCGGGTAGTGCCGCACGTCACCGTTTAGCCCTAGCGGCGTACTCAACGCCGAACACCGCGACCAACACCCGTGAGGCTGGGGCATGATTCGAGCGAATCTTAGGAGGGGTGCTCCCCGCGCTCGACCTGCGGATTTGGCATCCGGGTGCGGCGAAGCTGGAAGGAGCGGTTGATGCCGTACCAAACCGAGCCGCGCGGCAGCCTGTCCTCACCGAATTTGGCGATCAGAGCCTTCTTGAGGATGCGGCCACGGATGATCGCGTCGACTACCACACCGATGATGACCAAGTACATCAGCAGCATGATGACCGCCGAAAGGAGGTTGGCGCCAACTGCCGTCGCCACGAACATCAGTAGCAGCGTCCCAAGCGCCAAGAACATGATGTATTCGCCGATAGACCGCCTGGAATCGATGTAGTCACGGGTCCAACGCCGGACCGGTCCTTTGTCGCGGGCGGGAAGGTAACGCTCGTCGCCGGTCTTCATGGCGTGATCGAAGCGTTCACGCGCTTTGGCGCGCTCAGCCCTTTGCTGTTCTTTGGTCAACGGCCGGGTCGATTTCTGGCCCACACCGCCTAACGGACGCTTGTGAGCGGCCTCAGCTTCTTTGCGTTTCGGGG
>JAIRNM010000200.1 GCA_031258055.1 Bifidobacteriaceae bacterium | reverse complement strand
AGGCCTTGTCGGTAACAGATTTGGATTCGCCGCTTTGGGAAGCGGGTTGCGATGAGGCGATGGCCTGTTACCCAATAGTGTTAGAGTCCGCGACTTGGGTCATGACCAAGGACGGCATGGTGGACCTAACAACCGGCGAGGATACGGGTTTCAGCGCACCACCCGTTGAAGATGATAAAAACCAGTATTTCTTTGGGCTTGACGGCATTATGCTCATGACGACGTTTGATTATGAGGGTACTGACTTTGAGGTAATGCGGCTCGGTCTGGACGGAAAGGATCTCTGGGAGTCACCGTTCGAAACGAATTCATATTCCGGCGCTGTCGCGTGGGGCGGTACCATCTATTTCGCTGAGGCGAACCGCATTGTCGCAGTGAGCGCCGCTGACGGCGAAGAGAAATGGCATGCGAGGGCAGCCGATGAGATTTTCTCCGTGGAGCTGCTAGGTAACGGCTCGATTGTCGCCTCCTGCTACGCCGACGAGTACTACGACCTCACGGTCTTCAACACCAAAGGAGAAAGAATCGCTACGGTCCGAGATGTGGGAGAGACAGTCGCGGTCGGGGAGGCGCTCATCTATGTTTGGCGGGACTCGGCTGTCGCGGCCTACGCGACCGACAGCGGCGATTCGGGCGACCAGCTATGGAAGCTGAGATTCCCAGAGCCCAGGCCAACGGTGTTGGTCGCACCTGGGCACCATCTCTATGCTGTGACCGAGGACGGAGGCGTCAGCGGCGAGACAGCATCAATGGTTGTATCCGAGGTCGTCGCGAAATAGCGCGGCTGCGCCCTGGGGGCGAAGCCCCACTTGGTCAGTGCGCCAATCACGGCGCCGCGCATAGCACCCGACGGCATCCGCGGTCCGCCATCAAGCTTGCATTAGCTGGGTGGGCCGCCGGGCGGCTAGGAATACAAAGGGGTGCCGCTACCTCCCCGGAACTAGAAAGATAGCGGCGCCGCGGTCAGAATCTCAATGGTTTCTTACAGGGCCGCGCAAATCTCCTTCGCAGCCATGCGGCCGGAGTTGCAGTTGTTGCCCTGGCAACTGGCGGGAATGTTCATAGTGTATGTCTCGCGGTAGAGTTCGCAGCCATCGGTCCCGACCGCATATAGTCCGGGAACGGGGTTGCCATCCACGTCGACAGCCTGGAATTTGCGATTTGTGTGGATACCGCCGATGGAGGTCCAGAAGGACATGTCCTGTCGGAAAATGTAGTAGGGCGGTGTCTCCAGGGGGAACATCTTCTCCGCCGGTTTGTTGAAATCTTCGTCGACGCCAGACTTAGCCAACTCGTTGTACCGCTCAAGGGTGGCCTTCAGAGTCGCGGGGTCGAGTTTGGCGGCACCGGCCAAGGCCTCAATGGTGTCGGCTTGGTAGATATTGTCGCCCGGGCATTGAGCCACGGCGTCGGCTAAGTCGGCGAGGAAGTTCTCGGTGGTCTCAGCAAAACGCTCTGCTTGTGCTTGGTCGAAGATCAGCCACGAGACCTTCTGCGTATGCACCGCGTTGGAGTTATTGCCAGGGGTGACGGAGCCGCAAGCTTCGTTGACATAACGCTCGGCATCCTGGTTGACCCACATCATGGGGCCGCCACGGCAGACCGCGAAGCTGAAGGGCAGGAAGAAGTTGAGGCCGTAAGTATACGGATCTCGCAGGAAGCAGCGTTCCAGTGACACGTCTTGCGCGCCGGCGGCGACAGCCATGCGCAGACCGTCGCCGTCGTGGCCGGGGCGGCCCTGGTTGATTGTGTAGGTCATGTCATAGCCCCGCGCCTCCATCATCTCGACGTTGTTCGCGTAGCCGCCCGACGCCAGAATGACTCCCTTGGCGTTGATCTGGATAACGCTGCCGTCCTCGCGCTCGGCGTAGACGCCGGTGACCGCGCCGTCAGTAATGACCAGGTCGACTACGGGTGTGGAGGTCATGATAGTTGCGCCCAATTCCTCGGCCTTCGCAGCCATGGGCTCAATGTAGCTGTCGCCACCGTTAGCGTCGACGAACCAGTGGAAACAAGGAACTCCGCCGACGCCATAGTTGTCGACCACGCCGGAGAACTTCACGCCGTTGCCGACGAGCCATTCCCAGTTGTCAGCCGAATTGGAGACCATGTCCACCCAGAACAGGCTGTTAATGCGATAGTTGAAGAATTCGGCGTCGGTGGCGATAATCTCACGGAACGTCGGGATCTGGACGCCGGCGTCCCTTTGAGCGCTGGTTCCCAAAGCGAAGATCCCCTCGGTGCCTCGACCGTTACCTCCCACCTCGGCGTTCTTTTCCAAGCAATATGTCTTGGCGCCCAGCTCGGCGGCCTGCACCGTGGCGCACATGCCTGAAGAACCTGAGCCGACAACCACGACGTCGGCATCGATAACTTCGGTCGGTTCATAAGTCTTGGCATTGCCGGCGGTTTCCGGTTTAGCGCTGTCTTTGGCGGAACTGTTTTGGTCATTTGGGCTGCAGGCGGCCAAGCCGACCAAAGCGGCGGCTCCGCCCACAGCGGCAGTGCCTCCCAAAAAGGCTCTTCTCGATACTGAATTGCTGGCCCCTTCAGAGCGGGGCATCTCCGGTTGTGTTTGCATAATTCCAAACGCTAGCGGGTGGGGGGGCCTTATTCCAGAGCCCGATTGTCCCTAAACGGTAACGGTTGTATAACGAAAGAGCGGTACGTTCTCGCTCTGGAGGGAATTGCGGGCGCCTCCGGGAATTGACTCGAGGGTAACTGGACGGCATCGGCGGTCGACCGATGGCTCCGATCCGCCTGGCAGGCTTTTCAGATTAGAGGGCGATCAAGTCTGCGGCATCGCCCCTTCGAGAAAAAGCCGATCGGGGTAAGCGTGTTCGCGGGCCGTGCACGCCCCGAGGGGCGGCGTACTACAGTGGCGGGGTGCCAAATGACGCTCAGGCCCAGCCCGGGCGGGCCCCGCTCGGCCCGGGCAAGCCTCTCGTTCTCGGGATAGAGACCTCGTGTGACGAAACAGGCGTCGCGCTGAGCCGCGGTTTTGATCTAATCCACGACACGGTGGCATCTTCGGTTGAGGAACATGCCCGCTTCGGTGGGATTGTGCCGGAGGTCGCGTCCAGGGCGCATCTTGAGGCTATGTTGCCCACTGTCAAGGCAACGCTCGCCGCTGGCAACGTTCGCTTGGCGGACATCGACGTGATCGTGGCGACGGCCGGCCCAGGCTTGATTGGTTCTCTCGCGGTTGGTTTGGCTGCCGCCAAAGCCCTGGCGTTAGCGCTGAACAAACCGCTTTACGGCGTGAATCACGTGGTTGGGCACGCCCTGGTTGACCAGTTGGTGCATGGACCGTTCGATGGCCCCGTCCTCGCCTTGGTCGTTAGCGGCGGCCATTCGTCGCTACTGGTCATCGACGGCCCGCGGATCATCGAATTGGGCCGCACTTTGGACGATGCCGCCGGGGAAGCCTTCGATAAGGTCGGACGCTTGCTGGGCTTGCCGTATCCGGCTGGTCCGCACATCGACCGGCTGGCGCGCTCCGGTGACCCGGCCACGATCTCTTTTCCGCGGGCGCTGACCCGCCCCAAAGATCAGGCCCGCCACGCCTTCGACTTTTCGTTCTCGGGTCTGAAAACAGCCGCCGCGCGTTGGATCGAAGCAGCCCGAGACGATGGCCGCGAGGTCCCGTTGAATGATTTCGCCGCTTCTTTCAGCGCCGCTATCGCTGACGTGTTGACGGCCAAGACAATCGCCGCCGCCCAGCACCAAGGGCTGGATACAGTGATCGTGGGAGGCGGCTTCTCCGCCAATTCGCAACTGCGGGACCTGGCCGCCGATCGGTTCTCAGCCGCTGGGCTCAAACTTCGGATCCCGCCCATCGAGTTATGCACCGACAACGGCGCCATGATCGCCGCTGCTGGCGCCCACGCCATTCGCCACGGCCTGGCTCCCAGCGACTTCTCCATTGGCGCCGACTCATCAATGCCGCTGACGCGCTTGGTCGCCTAGGACTGTGTCAGCCGGAAAGGTCGGAGCGCCAACACGCATAAGACAGCCATATACCAGCACCTCTTACACCCACCAGTTCTGGGTGGTGGGCGCCAACGTACCGTTCTACTTGCCAGAAGACGCCGTGGCGTGGTGCGGGACCGAGGGCTGGGACCGCGACAACTGCTTCGCCAAACTGATCGGCAGCCCCACCCAGGAGGACTCGGTTCGCTACCAGGAGTGAACCGTATCGCCCGGCCTGACGGCATCGCCCCAGGTCAACGGCGCTGGGACGGTTCTGCCGGGCATAAGTGGACACTCCCCAATCGTCACCCCGGGGTGATCGTCGGCGCGTCGAGATAGCTGAGTTGGTTGACGGGCTCGTGGTCAGGTGGGGCGGCGGACATCGACCACTATGCCGGTCAGATCAGAGGTGATGGTATCAAGCGAAGCCTCGGCCACTTGTTCGGCTGAAAGCAGGCTGCCAGCTGGCTCATCGCCGAAGGCGTTCAGGCGCATTGGCGTCTCGGTGCGCTCCGGGTTGACCACGATGACCTTGATGCCATCGGTGGCCCATTCCTCAGACAGGGCTTGGGTCAAGTTCACAACAGCGGCCTTAGAAGAGGAGTACAAAGCGTAGTTCTCGCGGCCGCGGGTGTAAGCAGAGGAAGTGAACAACAGCAAGTGCCCACGCGCGGCAGCCAGATACGGGTAAGCGGCCCGCGCCACATTGACCGGGGCTGTGTAGTTGACGGCGATCGATTGATTGATGTCATCGGGCGAAGTGGTGGCGAGGGGACCGATCTTCAACACGCCCGCGGTCAACACCACCGCGTCGATCCGTCCGTGTTCGGAGGCGACAGCGGCTAGGGCTTCTTCCAAGGCCGCCAAGTCCTGGACATGCAGCCCCGTGCTGGACCGCCCGTGCGCCACCACGGTGGCGCCCGCGCCGCGGGCGATCCGGGCGACCTCCGCCCCTATCCCATAGGATCCGCCCAACACGACGATCACCTTTCCCGTCAGTGCCTCAGACAACTGTTCGAAGGACTTATGAGGCGCCGTGCGTGTGGCCAATTGGAAGAGCTTGTCGGCAATCGTCAGGTCGACTGGATGGGTCACCTTGATGTTGCTCTCGGAACCGAGGACGCACTTGACCTCGACGTCCGGCAGGTAGCGGACAACCACGCCGCAGTCGTCGGTGGCGTGGAAGTAGGGATCCTCAATCGCCCTGGCGTAGGCGGCGCGCAGCGTTGACAGCTTGAAGGCTTGCGGGGTCTGGCCGCGGCGCAGGCGTGACCGGTCGGGGATGCGGGTGATGACCTCGTCGTCATCGACCATCACCACCGTGTCGGAGGAGGGAATGACAACATCGACCGCCTCATGCA
>JAIRNM010000250.1 GCA_031258055.1 Bifidobacteriaceae bacterium | reverse complement strand
ATATAGCCACTCGATGCAGGCGGATAGTTTCATGGCACTAGTTGACGTAACCGGCGTACCAGTCCTCGTAGGTGTTCTCGGTAACGCAAATCATGATGTCATCGGAGCGGATGCCTAAGTCGGCGAATTCTCTAGCGACCGCCTCATAGAAAGCGTACTTGTGCTTCACCACCGGGTGCTCGTGAACAAAGACCACCCGGATCACTATCAGAGACCGGCGTTCGACTCCGCCGAAACTTGGATGGAAGACTATCTCGCCCGCCTCACGGGGCCTGAAAACATGGAAAAGATCTTCTGCGGGAATTCGAAGGCCTTCCACTTGGGCGCGTTGAATCGCGCCTGAAATCGCTTTGCCTTTTTCTTCCCACAATTGCCGGTCAAGATCGACCTGGATAAGCGGCACCGGTGCCTCCTTAGTAGTTGTTGTAAACCTCGTGGCCAGCCCGCAGAGAGCCGTCCTTGTTGATGAAGGGCAAGTAGGTCTCGCCCATGAAGCTGTCGTCGTCGGTGTGCAGGTCGGCCGTCGCGCCGTAGTGCAAAGCGTGCGGGATGAATCCCAGGTTGTATTTGGTGAGTGTCTCCAAGGTGAAGCGGATGATCTCGGCGCGCTCTTCATCCGTCTCGGCGCCCCAGCAGGTTTCTGTGGCCAAGAGCGGTTTGCCGACGGACCGCGCGTATTCAACGTACTCGCGGATGTGCTGGTCGTACTTGGCCCGCCGTTTCGGGTCGTAAAGGTTGTCCGACGTGCACATGTAGTAGGGGTGAATAGAAAAAGCGTCCGAGATCGGATCGACCCAACGGAGCCCGTCAAGGCCAAGGTAGTTGTGGACGGAGACGCAGACCGGGGTATCGGGAGCAGCCGCTTTGAGGGCTTTGTGCATGCGGGTCAGCCAGTCGAATTCGGCTTGCCAGACGCCCATGATTGGCTCTGTGAACTCGTTGTAAGGCCACGGTTCGTTGCAGATATCCCACAGGACGATCCGCTCGTCTCCCCCATGGGCGCCGACGACGTCGCTCACATACGACTCATATAGCGGCACGTAGTAGGCCCAGGCCTGGGGAAAGAGAAAGTTGTCGAGGTAGACGCCTCCATTATCGAAGCCGGAGACATCGTGCCAGCGGTTGAAAAGGCAGGCAATTGTCTTGAGCCCAAGTCGGTCGGCGATGGAAACCATGGACTCGAAGCGTTCTTTGAACACCGCGGGCCGACGGAAATAGGCATCCCAGCTCAGCCACAGCCGAATCGTGTTCCAGCCGGGAAAGTATTCCTTTCCCCGGCGCAGTTCTAATTCGTAGATCGTTGGATCGTAGTAGAGCCAGTTCTCAAGGCTGGTGGAGCCAGTCGACAGCTGGTAGTTGAACCCTCTTACGTCAGAGAAATCAGATTTCATGAATACTCCTAATAGTCGTTGTAGGCGCCATGGCCGGGTCGCAGCGTGCCGTCCTTGCGGATGAAGGCCAGGTTTCCGCACTCGCCGACGAAGCCGTCTTCGATGTCGTGGAGATCGGCGCAGAGCGAGTAGTGCAGCGCGTGGGGGATGAATCCCAACTTGTACTTGGTCAAGGTCTGAAGCGTAAATCGCAGGTTCTCAACACGCTGCGCGTCGGTCTCTTGCCCGTGCCAGCAAGTCTCGGTGACCAGCAGCGGCTTACCCACCTTTCGGCCATATGCCACGTAGCTCGCCACGAAAGCGTCGTATTCGGCCCGCCGCTCGGGTGTATCCGGCTTGACCGGCGTGACCATGTAGTACGGGTGGATCAGCAGCACGTCGGAAAGGGGTTCTACCCAGCTAAGGCCGTCCAGCCCCAGGTAGTTGTGGACGGAGACCCCAATCGGTGTGGCGGTGTCCTTCGAGCGCACAGCGGCGTGCATGCGGGTCAGCCAGTCCAGTTCCGGGGCCACCACAGCCTTTATCGCTTCATTGAAGTCGTTGTACGGCCAGGGTTCGTTGCAGAGGTCCCAGACAATGATTCTGGGGTCATCGCCGTGGACCTGGACGATGTCGGCCACGAACTCTTCGTAAAGCGGTACGTAGTAGGCCCATTCCTGGGGGAATAAGAAGTTGTCCAGATAGACACCACCGTTGTCATAGCCGGTGACATCATGCCACCGGTTGAACAGACAGACGACTACTTTCAAACCGAACCGGTCGGCAATGGCCAGCATCGAAGCTAAGTTGTCTTTAAAGGCTTGAGGCTTACGGAAGTAAGCGTCCCAGCTAAGCCAGAGCCTGATCGTGTTCCAGCCGGGAAAGAACTGCTTGCCCCGCCTAACCTCAAGTTCGAAGCGATCGGCCGAATAGTAGAGCCAGTTCTCCAGGCTGGTGGTGCCGGTGGATAGCTGATAGTTGAAACCCCTGATGGCTGAATAGTCTTGGCCCATTAGTGTGTCCTTCCCGCGAGCAATGAGTTATGGCGCGTCGATGACCGCTAGACCGGAGCCGTCGAGCCATCGGGCCCGGCCATCGGCCAGTTTGTCGACCAGTGACAGGCCCAGCGCCTCTTGGGTGCTAGGTGTGGCCAACAGCCCCGCAAAGCCTGCCCGGACCTCGGAGCCAAGCGGCTGATTGGTGGGAGAGGTGTAAGTGAATACCTCTACGATCAGCCCGGATTGAGCGATGACGTAGTAGATGCACATGCCGCGCGGGTCGCCAGCCGACAAATCCAAGCAGCCGATCAGGCTGTAGCCCGCCGCCTCCCACTTAATCCGTGTGGCCGACCAGTCGGGTGTGGTGAAGGCAACGTGTTCGAACAGAGGGCCGCCGTCTAAGGACATCTCAGCGCGGCGCCGAGCGGCCGCCTTGTCGAAGAGTTGGCTGTATTGCTGTTCTCCGCTGACCAACTCTATGACAGTGCCGTCCGGGTCATAGAAGAAGGCGCACCAGACCTTGGCTACCGGGTTGTAGACAGGTTCGATGAAGAACCGCGTGTCGCTCGCTCGCAACGCTTCACTCAGGGCCTCGAAATTGTCGACGCGCACCCCTATGTGCCAAAAACCATCACGGCCGTCATCTGTTTCGGCCGTAGACCAGTCGCCCGCCGGTAGCTGAATCAACTGGATTTGACCCGGACCGTTCAGGCCCAATGTGGTCACGTCTTCCGATTCGCCGACTACTGTGGCGCCGAGGTACTGGCCATAGAACGCGGCGGAGCGCGGCACGTCCCGACAAAATATGGCGATCCCGTTTACAGACACTGTGTTCCTCCTTGCTGTTGGCTCACTACGCCAAGCCGCACGGCTTGGCCTTCACCGACAGCATTCCTGTTATGTGGCATTTGTATTACTTGATCGCACCAGCAGCCATCCCCCGTTCGAAGAATTTCTGCAGGCCGATATAGGCGATCACTTCCGGTAGAGCCGTCAGGACAGCGCCCGCGAGCTGCTTCGTCTGGTCGTCTGAGTATTGGCTGCGGAAGTACTGAGGGAGCTGTGTCACCACTTCATGTTCCGCGTTCTGCAAGAAGGCCAGGGGCAACAGGTAAGCGTTCCAGGCGTTGATGAAGACCAAGACGATGATCGCCGCGGCCATTGGCCTGGATAACGGGATGATCACGTTCCAGAAGGTCCGGATCGAACCGCAGCCGTCAATCCTCGCGGCCTCCAACAGGTCGTTGGGTATGCCGTCGACGAACGTCCTGGTCAACAACAAGGTGAATGGCACCTGGAGAGCCGAGACCGGAATGATTACGGCCCAGAACGTGTCATATAGGCCCAGCTTCGAGAAAGTCGGAAAGAGCGGCGCGATCAATACCACTTCAGGTAGGGTGAGCGCGCCCATGATCATCCAGAAGAAGAACTCCCGACCGCGAATCCGCAGCTTGGAGAACCCGTAGGCTCCCATCATGGTCAGCGCGTAGGAGATCGCGATGACGCCGAGGGCGATCAGGCCGGAGTTACGGAAGAAGTACAGAAAGAACGGTACCTCTGTAACCGCCTTGTAATTCCCCCAACCAGCGCCAGAGAACGACACCTGCACCATCACCACAAGGGGAACCACAAATGGGAGCACCAGAACGGTAATCATCACTTGGAGAATCACCCGGCTGATACGGCTTCTTATCTCGAACATGTCAGCGCCCCTGTTCCGCTCTGAGGCTTCGGCGGTGGCGCATGGTCATCAGGACGGAGGCGCCCAAAGCGATGACGAGCAACACAACAGAAGCGGCCGAGGAGTAACCGGCATGGGCCGCAGCGTACTCACGGTAAATGAAGACGCCCGGAAACTCTGACGAGTAAACCGGGCCGCCCCGGGTTAGAAGGTAGGGGAAATCAAACAGCCGCAGCGCCGCCATGGCGTTGAGCACCGCCAAAGCGATGACAGTTCCTTTGACTTCCGGCATGACGATGTACAGCAGTGTCCTGACATTGCCAGCGCCATCGATCCGGGCCGCTTCCAGGGTCTCTAGGTCAACCTGGCTCATAGCGGCGAAGAACAAGATGAAAGCGACCCCCGCCGAACTCCAGATCTGCACCCCGATAATCGCCCAGAGCGACGTGGAGGTGTCGGCCAGCCAAGACCGGGTAAAGTCGCCCAAACCCAGGGAGCTGAGAATGGAGTTCAAAGCGCCGTCTTTTGACAAGACGTTACGGTGGACGGGCGCCATGATCGCAGGAGCGATCACCACCGGCAGAAAAATCAAGACCTTGTAGATCACGGCCAGTTTCACTTTGGAGTGCAGTATCGCTGCGAAAACTATGCCCAACAGAGTCTGAAGGGTAAACACCACCACGAAAAAGACCACGGTGTGCCAGAGCGAACTCCAGAAAAGGGGGTCGGCGAACAGTTTCTGATAGTTTTCCAGCCCGACATCCTGCTGGTAGCTGGATAGACCGTCCCAGCTCAGGGTGGAGATGTAAACCGAGTAGCCGACGCAGTAGTAGATGACGCCAACGCACAAAGCGAAGGCTGGAAAGATCCAGAGGTAGCCGTGTGGGGCTAGCTGGACCCGGCTCGGCCGAGCCGGGACCTTGGCTAGCCCCACCAACTCAGAGGATCGACTTTGATGACGCTGGGCGTTCATCGGTCAGTTTCTCCGCTGCTATTAGGGGTCAGATCTCTTTATGAATCGGCTGCGCCGTCCAGCGGCTTGGCCGCTGACTGCGCCGCGGCGGCCAGGTCGGCAGCCGGTGTGTTCGTCGTCAGCGCTCCTTGAACTAATTGGAGGATCGCCTCCGCTGTCTCAGGGCCAATCCAGCGATTGCGGGTCTCAGTTGTGGTCAGCGAGTCTTCGATGATCTGCCGGATATTCGCTTCTTGAAGCTCCGGGTTAGACAGGTTCAGGTTTGGCCAATCCGGCTCAACGTTCTTGAGAGTCGGGACGCCTTCGAGGACCGAGCAACCGAACTGTTGGCCTTCTTCGGTCATAGTCAGCCACTTCACGAATTCTTCGGCCTCAGCCTTGTGCTGCGAACGCTTGGAAATCGCCACGCCCCAGTCGACCTCACCGAGAGTCGTCGGTATGTTGCCGTGTCCGGACAGGTCCGGCGCAGGCATGGTTAGCTGTGTGAACACTTGAGGATCGGTCACGCCAGCCGCCTCTTGCGCCTCGGCCGAGACGTCCTTCGGGTCATACTGCGCGTACCAAGAGCCCATTTGAATCATGGCTGCTTGCTGCGACTGGAAAATGTTGTTGGCTTCTGGGTACTGCTGGATAGCGATCGCGTCTTCGGCGATGATCCCATCGGCCTGCATCTTGCGCAGCACGTCGACCGTTTCGGTGATGACGGGCGATTCCCAAGAAACCTTGCCCTTGATGGCATCTTCCCAGTAGCCAGGCTCAATCGAGTTGGCGATCGTCCTGGCGAGTTCGCCGCCGAAGGGAAGATCGCCACCGAACCCACCAACGAAGCACTGGACGTCGTTGGCGGCGAAGGTGTCGCAAACCTTCTTCATCTCGTCGTAGTTCGTTGGCGGAACCAGACTGTACTTGTCGAATAAGTCCTTGTTGTACCAGAAGTACTGGGCCGTGACACCGACGAATGGGCTTGCCAGCAGCTTGCCGTTGACCGTGAGCTGCTCAATGTAGCCGCCGCCGAACTGGTCGGCGAAGTCATCGCCCAAAGTGGCCTTCGCCAGTGGCGTGAGGTCTTCGACCGCGTCTTCGAATAGGAAAGCTCCGGCGATAGCGCCGCCGGCCGCCAGCGGTAAGACGTCGGGGCCGTCGTCGGACTGCAGGCCAGGCCGCAACGTTGCTGGGTAATCGGTGATCTCGACGACCCGGAAATTAACCTTGATGTTCGGGTGTGATGCTTCAAACGCTTCCTTGTACTTGTCGGCGGTGGTCGATTTCGGCGCGAAACCCCAATAATTGATTGTCACTACGCCGTCGTCTCCGTTGCCTTCGTCCGAAGAACCAGAACCGCACGCCCCCAGGCCAACAGCCAGCGCGAAAACGCTGGCTAAGGCCAAACTACGTGAAACTCTTGATACCACTTTGGAAACTCCTTCGTTTCGAGGTCGGCGACTGCTCCGCAGAGCCCGCCCCAACCTATTGGTTCTGTTGCCCACCTGCGGCTCCTACTAGGGAGCGCCGATGGGCAGCGAGGTTGGATGCTGGCCACATCCCGCCAGTCACAAACGGCCGCACCTGGCCGGGCGCCACTGGCAAGTGCCAATTGCCACATTACACCATGGCAAAACGGATTCTTGTTTCGATTTCATAACGAAACATATCGATTGTGCCACAATAGGTGTACTGCCTGGCCAAAGGGTGGATCATATCATCATATTGCTAGCTCCGAAACAGCAACTTTCGCGTTTGGTTTACCGTATTGACGAAATATTTCGGCGCTATTGTGGCAGCATCAATTACCAGCCCGGCGAGGCCCAATCGAGCCTCGCGGAGTAGCCAGGCCGTCTAGAGCCCGGAGACCATTTGAGCCAGTCGCACGTTGCCCAAGACCGAGCAATTGGCCACCGGCGCGAAG